>WHST01000125.1 GCA_009379955.1 Streptosporangiales bacterium
CCGCATCCACTCCGCCGCCGGCTTCTCGTAGTCGATCTTCGTCCAGCTGTCCCCGACGCGGACGTAGTACGGCTCGAAGTCGCGGTGCATGAGCGAGTGGTCGTACGTGAGGCCGCGGTCGAGCAACAGCTCGTTGGTGATCGTGCTGAACTCCCACCACGGGGCGACGTAACCGGTCGGCCGCCTGCCCGACCGGCCCTCGAGGAGGTCGATGCAATGGTCGAGGACGTCGGTCTCCTGCTGCCTGCTCATCGCGATCGGGTTCTCGTGGCTGTAACCGTGAACCCCGATCTCGTGTCCGGCCGCGACGCACGCGTCGAACTCCGCGGGGAACGTCTCGACCGAGTGCCCGGGCCAGAAGAACGTCTGGGTCATCTCGCGGCGGCGGAACAGCTCGAGCAGCCGCGGCACGCCGACCTCGCCGGCGAACACGCCGCGGGAGATGTCGTCCGGCGAGTCCTCACCGCCGTACGAGCCGAGCCACCCGCCCACCGCGTCGACATCCACCCCGTAGGCGACGAAGATCTCCTTGCTCATCGCTCTCTCCTATCCTCGGGTTTCCTGTCGATCCGCCGCGTCGAGCCAGTCCGCGATAAGGGTGGTCGGCGCGGTGGAGTCTGCGATCAACGCGACGGTCAGCAGCATTCGCGCCTGCCATGGGCTCAGATCGCCACCGAAGACCGCGCCGGCGTCGGCCAGGTCGGCACCGCCTCCGCCGCCGTACAGCGGGAGCACTGGCCCGGCCTGAACCCGAGAGCACACGAGTACAGGCACCCCGGACGCGACGGTGTCGCGTACTGCGCCGACGATCGCCGGGTTGGCGTTGCCCGCACCGAACGCGGCGAGCACGATGCCGGCCGCTCCTGCTGCGACCGCCGCTCTGATCGGTGCGTCGTCGACTCCCACGTACATCGACACGACGTCCACCCTGGGCGGTGACGCCTGGGTCAGATCGACCGGGATCACCGGCGGTCGGTGTGCTGGCGTCAGCACGCCGACCTCACCACCGGCGACGCGCAGCACCGGGCCGCGCCCGGGAGCGTCGAACGGCGCCGACCGCAGCGTGTCGGTCTTCGTCACGCCGCGTGCGGCGAAGACGTGTCCGTCGAACGCGAGCAGGACCCCGCGGTCTCTGGCGACGGGGCTCACGCCGATCAGGAGTGCGTCGGTGAGGTTCACCAGACCGTCAGGCGCCGGGTGGTCGAAGGGACGCTGCGCTCCAGTGAACACCACGGGCCGCGGATCGTCGTGCAGAAGGGAGACGAGGAAAGCGACCTCTTCCATGGTGTCCGTTCCGTGTGTGACCAGGACGCCGTCGACACCCTCAGTCAATGCGCCAGCGACCTGTCGCAGAAGTCCGACCAGATCCGGCCACTGCCACGCGAAGCTGCCGACCGTGGCCGCATCTACCACCGACACGTCGCAGTCAGCGGGCACGGTCGCCCGGGCCAGCAGCTCGCTGCCCGGCACCGTCGCCACGTGGCGAGAACCCATGCGGCGACTCGCGATCGTTCCGCCGGTCGCCAGCATCCGGACCTTCGCCATGCTGTACTCCGTTCGGTCCACCTGTCACGGTAGTGGTCAGCCGAGCGCGTACGCGCCGCCGTGCAGGCGCACCTCGACGTCGGATGGTGTTCCGCCATTGATCGGGTTGACGTCCATCGGGCACGCGGACATAACCACGACGACCTCCTGCTCGGCGCGCAACGTGACGTGGTCACCCGGCGATGCCTGGACGGGCCGGAACTCGAGGTTGCCTTCGGCGTCCCACGGGATGCACATGAACAGGTTGAGCGGACAGGGCACCGCGGCCGCCTCGATGCCGAGTTCCGACAGCGCGGCGCGGAAGTTGACCGCACACGACGGGTGCTCGCCTGTGACGCCGAGCTGCTTGTACCGCTCTTCGTCGCACGCCGCGATCAACGTGTCGTGCATACCAGGGCTGCTGTCCTCCGTCATCGTCAGCAGTGCACGCCGGCGGTTGCTGAACAGCGCGTCGCCGACGCGGGGGGTCAGTCGCCGGAGCGTCGTCCTGGTGTGCGACATCGACAGGTATTCTGTCGGGTCATGCAGGTTCACTGCCCAGGTGTCGACGACCTGCCCACCCGTGGTGTTGACCACCGTGAAAGAGTCTCCCACCGAGAGCGGAAAGCAGGCTCCGGTACGAGCGGCGATGATCATCGATGGCATCCGAGCTCCTCGACTTCGTGCACGTGACGTCGTTGCTTCATAGTTCATCCGCCACGGGCTCGCCTCGCGGTACGGGGGAGACCGCCGATGAGTCAACGCGTTCCGACGAGGTCTCATCGAGCGGTCTGCCCTTGGTCTCGACGCCCAGCGTCACGGTCACCAGGAAGCCCACCGCGTTCACGACGGCGAGGAACAGCATCGTTGCGCCTGCACCCAGGTCGGTGAGCATGACCGGCAGCATGAACGTGCTGATGGCCGAACCGAGCCGACTCGCGGCGGTGACGATGCCCGTGGCGGTCGCCCTGATGTCGGTCGGGAACAGCTCGTTGGGGTAGATGATCTCGATGAAATTGCAGGACCCGGAGACGACGGCATATGCGCACAGGAGCACCAGCAGCAGCGCAGGCGACGCGCCCTGGAAGGCAGCCATGAGCCCGAACAGGACGGCCATCACGACGAATGTCCAGAGCAGCAGGCTCTTTCGCCCGATCCGGTCCACCAGCAGAAGGCCGGGCGCGCCGCCGAGCAGGAACAGCCCACCGATCACGGCCTCGGCGACGTAGATGCCCGAGCCGGGCGGCAGTCCGAAGCTGAGCAGGATGTCGGGGCCGAAGGTGTACACCGCGAACAAGGGGATCACGTGTGCGGAGAAGAAGACGCTGACGAAGATCGTCCTTCGCAGGTAGGGGCGGCGGAAGACCTTGCGGTAGCTGGTTCTCGAGGCCCCGTCGCTTGTCTGGTCGACGGTCACCTCGTGGCCGTAGACCTGACGCAGGACCGCCGCCGCCTCGGCGCCACGGCCCTTGCTGAGCAGCCAGCGCGGCGACTCCGGTGTGCCGGTCCGGAGCATCACGGTCAAGACGCCGAAGACAGCTGGTGAGGCGAGCATCAACCGCCATGCGCTCTCCCCGAGCGGGGACAGCGCCCAGCCGACGAGTGCCGCGGCCGCAGCGCCGGCCGCCCAGACCACGAACAATGCGCCGAGGTACCGCCCACGCTGCCGGCGGGGAAGGAACTCGACCAGTAACGAACTCGCGATCGGATAGTCCGCGCCGATGGCCACGCCGAGCAGGAACCGCAGGGCGACCAACTGCCAGGCGTCGGTGACCAGCGCCGAGGCCAACGATGCAACGACCAGGACCACCAGATCGACCAGGTACATGACCCGGCGCCCGACCCGGTCGGTGACGTAGCCGAAGACGGCGCCGCCGACGAAGATGCCAGCGAGCGCGGCGGAGCCGATCACGCCGACCTCGGTCGGCGTCAATGCCAGGCTTGGCTGCATGGTGATGAACGCGAGACCGACGACTGCCAGGGCGAACCCGTCCAGGAATGGTCCACCGGCGGAGAAGAGGGCAAGGCGCCGGTGGAACGCTGTCACCGGTGCGTCGTCGATGATGCTCGCTACCCGCATGCGTCGCTCCCAGGCGTTGTTGACCCGACTGAGCTGTCAGGCGAGGTCGGGTGTCGGAGACTGAAGATGTCGCCGAGCGGCGCGAACGAGCTGGCGATCCTGGCGAGCGGGTCGAGCTTCTCCTGGTCGATCCGTCCGTCGTGCCAGAGCACGTCGTGGACGTGGTAGGCGACCAACGTGCCGACGACGACGGTGTCGCTGCCAGGGGTCAGCACCGCGTGCAGCCGGCACTCCATGTTGATCATCGCGTCCGCGACCCGCTGCGGGTGCACAACGCTCGAAGAGGCGGCCGAGACCCCGGCCGCGACGAACTCGTCGACATCGGGCGGGTACTCGTTCGAGCTCGCATGCATCTGCCTGGCGTTGCGTGTGGAGACGACGTTGACGACGAACTCGCGGGTGTCCGCGATGTTCCTGAACGTGTCCTTCTCCCGGTCGTCGGGATGCGTCTCGATGGTCAGGCTAATCATCGGTGGCTTGCGGGACACGACGGTGAAGAAGCTGAACGGCGCGAGATTGCGGGCGCCGGCGGCCGAGATCGTCGATACCCACGCGATCGGTCGCGGGACGACGCTGCCGATCAACAGCTTGTACAGCTCTTGCTCGGTCAGTGCGCCCGGGTCGATCAGCATCCGGCGCCACCTCCGTCATCTCGGCAGGTGATGACCGTACGGCGACGTTGCTCCATAAGTCAACACTGGATGTCTCTTCGAGCAAGTCAGTCGTTCTCTGAGCCCACCGACGACGAGTCGGTGCCCTATCGAGCAACTATGTGCCGTAGGCTTGATCGGTGCCCATTAGCGACAGCGCCGCCGACCCGATCGACGCCGACATCGGCGCCCGGCTGCGGCAGCTCCGCCAGGCGCGCGGCCTCTCTGCCCGCCAGGTGGCGCGACAGGCGGGGGTCAGTCCGGCCTACCTGAGCCGGCTCGAGAACGGCAAGGTCAGTCCGACCGTGTCCACCCTCACCAGGGTGGTGCTCGCGATGGGCGAGACCGTCGCCGCGGTGTTCGGCGACGCGACCGCCGGGCCCGTGGTACGTCGGCCGGAGCGCCGAGTCGTGCGCAACAGGGGTGCGGACGACTACTTGCTGACACCGAACCGCAACGGACGACTCGAGGTACTCGAGACCGTCGTGGAGCCCGGCGAGGGCAGCGGCACCACCGCGTACGCCCATCCCGGCGACGAGGAGTGCATCGTCGTCCTCGCCGGCGAGTTCCGGCTGTGGATCGACGGCACACGCTACGACCTGAGCGAAGGCGACGCCGCGACGTTCCCCTGCCGAACCCCGCACCGCTGGCAGAATCCCAGCGACTCACCCGCGCGACTGCACTGGATCATCACCCCCGCGGGCGGCTACTGACCGTGCACGGCCGATGCGTCGTACCGGGCAGCCCGCTGCGCTCGGCGCGTACAGGCTCCCGAGCCCGCAGATCAGGACCGGAGAACACGGATGAGTGGAGCCAGCTGCCGGTCGGCGGCGATCTCGTCCAGTGCAGCCGTCAGCGCCCGTTCATAGGTCGGCATGGCGGCCGTTAGCCCGCGCCGCCCTTCGGCGGTGATCACCGTGTAGACACCGCGCTTGTCGTCCGGGCAGAGGTCGCGTCGACTGAGGCCGGCGCCTTCCAGGCGGGCGACCAGGCGGCTCACCGAGCTCTGGTTGAGCCCAATGGCATCGGCGAGCTCCTGCATCCGCAGCTCACCATTGGCGGAGTCGGCCAGCCGAGAAAGCGCCCGGTACTCGGAGAGACCCAGGCCGTGCCGTGTATGCAGCGCCGCAGCCAACGCGTGGTCGACGCGGGCCCACAGGACGAGCGCCTGCTCCCAACGTTCGACTACCTCTGGCCTTCCCCGACCGCCCATGGGACCTCGCTCTCCGCTTGACATCAATGTACATGCATGGAAACGTCGAGTATGTTCATGTAGGTACATGCATTGATAGGAGTCGACGTGGCCGGCCAGAGCGCAACCTCAGAACGCACCGTCTCCGACCCGACCGGGGGCCCCGGCATTGCGGCGCTGTGGCGGCCGTTCACGTTCGGCGGTCACGGACTTCACAGCCGCGTGGTTGTCGCCCCGATGTCACGGGTCAGCACCGGCGGCGACGGAGTCCCGACATCGGCGATGTGCGACTACTATCGGGCCTTCGCGCGCGGCGGGTTCGGTCTCGTCGTCACCGAAGGCACGTACACGGCCAGCCGGCTCAGCCAGGCGTACACCGACCAGCCCGGACTCCTCACCGAGTCGCAGGCCGACGGTTGGCGTCGGGTCACCGATGCGGTGCACGAGGACGGTGCCCTCATCGTCGCGCAGCTCATGCACGGCGGTGCGCTGTCACAGTCGTTGACGGACACGCTCGCTCCCAGCGTCGTCCAACCCCGCGGAAAGAAGATGCCGGAGTACGGCGGCTCCGGATCGTACCCGCTGCCCACCGCGATGACCGACGCTGACGTGGCCGAGGCGATCGCGGGCTTCGCGACCTCCGCCCGGCTCGCGGCGGCCGCCGGTTTCGATGGTGTCGAGGTCCACGCCGCGAACGGCTACCTCCTCGACCAGTTCATCACCGACTACACCAACCTGCGCGAAGACCGCTACGGCGGTAGCCCGGGCGACCGCGCCCGCGTGGTCGCCGAGGCCGTCACCGCGATCCGCGCTGCGACCGGCGCCGACCTGCTCGTCGGAGTGCGCCTGTCCCAGGCGAAGGTCAACGACGCGCGGCATCGGTGGCAGGATCGCGCCGAAGCGGCGGCCGTGCTGCAGACCGTGGCCGGCGCGCGCCCTGACTACCTGCACCTCGCCAGTGAGGGCAAGCCCTGGACGGACAGTGGCGTGCTGCCTGACCACACGCCACTCGGCCGGCTCGCCCGCGAACTCACCGGCCTCCCCGTCATGGTCAACGGCGGGCTCGACGACCCGGCACTCGCCGCGCAGGTACTCGACGACGGCCACGCCGATCTCGTCAGCCTCGCCAGGGGCGCACTCGCCAACCCCGACTGGCCGTACCGCGTGCGCGCCGGTGACGCGCTCCGATCATTCCACCCAGGCATGATCACACCGGTCGCGACAGTCGCCAACACGCAACACTTCCTCGCGAACCTCGACCGCGCCTAAGTTCGTTCGACCATCAGGTCGGTGTACGACAGTGCTCGAGAACCTTGACCTCGCGACGCACGTCGGCCAATCGAGAGGCGGTGAGCTGGTAGCGTACGATCTCGGGCTCGCTCGCGCTCGCCCTTACCAGGACTCTGCCCTCGGGGTCGTAGACCGTACTGCCACCAGAGAACGTGTGTGCACCGCATCGACCGACCAGGTTCACGAATCCGACATAGAAGGTGTTGTCGAGGGCACGCGCCGCGTGGCACAGGAACCGTCGATGCTCGTTGCCGCTTTGGTGCGCCCCAGCGCATACATAGAGATGTGCACCGCTCAGCCCGGCATCGCGGCCGTGCTCAGGGAATGAAGCGTCGTAGCAGATGGCAGTCGCTACGTTCCGTTGGTGAGCTTCACCACGACATGATCGTCGACAAGCACATAGGCAACCTCGGGAACATTGGTAATCTGGGGAATCCGGGAAATGCCGGCAACCCAGGCAACCCAGGGAATCGCGGTAGCGTCAACTATGGCTACCCCGACGTGTCGGGTAAGCTATTTGAGTCAGTCTGACGTACGTCGTACAACACCAGCGGTGCTCACTGGCATGCTCCATCGAGGCGCTGACGCTGGTCCCATAGCTCAGCGAGGTTGTCCCGTCGGTCGTAGAACTCCGTCCTGCGGTAGCCAACCCGCGAATATTAGAGTGACCGCGCGTCGACCACGACACGCTCGTCGCCACCACGATCACTGGCCGGTCAACACGAAGCGGCGTCCAAGACGACGGTCCTGGGCGCCGCTTCACCCTGCCCACTTGACAAACGACCCCACATATTAGCTTCAGCCTTTCGCCGAAATTGCGGCGCCGCCGGTGGTAGACGCGCGGAAGTGCCTTGCCTGTAAGGGACGATTGGGCTTGTCGAGAGTCCAAGAACCCGTACGGGAAGGCACTCCGCGAGTGGTGCGACACGAGGTCGCTTGTGGTCATTGGAGGTCGGAGGTGTTGTCGATGACGTAGTCCGGGCAAGTGTTCATGGCCCGTCCCCGTCTTGACGTGTGTCGCTGATAACGGCGGGGCCGCTCTGCACTCCCTGACCCCACCCAAAAGGCAGGGCCTCTAACGACGCCGCAGGCTTCGCGTCATGCTACGGACCGCTTCGTTGCTCCCCTCCAAGGGCTTCGACACTGGGCTTCGACCTCCTGACAGCTACCCGGACCGGACTCCCACCGGCAAGCGACGACGAGCTCACGAACCAGAAGATCAACCCACAGCGTTATCTCCAGTTCAGCTGGGCGCGCGAAATTCGAGGCTAGAACTCTTTACTTTGCCAACTCACCTTCCCGCCGACCACGCTCATCACGACCTTCACCGAAGGGACATCCCCCTCAGGGATCGAGAAGTAATCGCGATCGAGGACGATGAAGTCGGCCAGCTTCCCCTCTTCCAAAGTGCCAATCTCGCTCTCTTTTTGGACGTATTCGGAGGCCCACGTCGTGAAGGTCTTGAGCGCCTGCACTCGATTGATCCGCTCCTCGGGTGCATAGACGGTGCCATCGTCTGCTTGGCGGTTGACAAGCAGATCCAACAACCAGAACACGGACCTGTCGGACGAGAAGTGGTAGTCGACGCCCGATGCGAGTCGTACATCACCATCGATCAGGCTCTTTGCCGGCACGACCCAGCGAAGATATTCCTCCCCGGCCGTACTCTTGACCTGGGGGGAAGTGTCATTGATGTACTTTGGCTCGCAAGAAATGATGATTCCGAGATCCTTCAAGCGCGGGATTTGATCGGGCCGCGGGTTGAGCGTGCAGTGGTCAACGGTATGCGCCCTCGCTCTGATCTGTTCTTTCGACAGACCGGCCCTGGCGCTGGCTTCCTCGATCACGTCGAGGAGCTGATCCAGGGCTTTGTCCCCCGCCACATGGGTGTTGCTGAAGCGGTAACCGCTGGCGATCATCGACTCCAGAGTCTCCCGCATGATCGACCCTTTGTCGAGGAAACAGATCGCCCCCGGGTCGTCCGCCAGGACCGGCACAGTGCTGCAAATACGCGGGTAAGCCTTGTCGACGCTTGCCAGACTCACTCCATCGTTCCAGAGGGAGTTGGAGTCGAGGTTCCTAATATCGCCGAGGGAACGGTAGAAACTGGGGCTGACGGGATTCGTCGAATGTCCCCATCCTAGACGCAGTGGCATGTCACCGCGTCGGTTCAACTCCTGCAAGGCAGCTATGGAGAGGGGCTCGCTAAGCGAGGAAGACATAGACGTCACACCATAAGTGACGTCCTCGCGGAGCTCGGACTCAATCAGATCCGTCACTTCTTGGAGACCCCGGGGATCCTGATTCAGGATCATGAGCTGGGGGAGCGCCCGGCCCCACGGAGTGTGAGGCAAACGTCCCTGTTCTGGGTCACCCTCGGGATGGAGGCCGAGCCCCTCGCCATAGAGAGCCTCCAGCTCGTTCCAACCCGCGGTGTTTACGATGTGGCTGGTGGCGATGTTCACATGCACCGGGTTGTCCGGTGCAACCGGGTCGAGGAACTCGCGGCTGAGCCTGCCATCGTTATAGACTTGGAGACCCGCATTCCTGTTGGAGAGAGTCATGCGAATCCAGTCGCCAGGCTGAGCGTCGCTGACACGCGCCTCCAAGGTCGTCTTGATGTTGTCCAGGAGTTCCTCGGGCGTGCTCCCTTCCACTGCAGACACCTTCATCTCTGGGAAGGTATCGACCAGATCCTGACCGTGATTATCGACTGCATATTCATGTGCATGTGAATGGGTATCGATGATACCGGGAGTCACGGTCCGCCCTTTTAGATTGATCACTTTGGTGCCGGGCCCCTTGAGGGCCATCACACTACTGTTGGCGTCGCCCTTGCCGCGTCCGTCTCTACCGCCTTTCCCTTGCAGGGCTACGATACGGCCATCTTTCACCGCCATCGCGGTGGCGACTGTGCCCACTCCCCCGGAGGCCGTTCTGTCGTCCATCGTAACGACCTTGCCGTTGACGATGATTAGGTCGGCTTTCCCTCGCTGATCGCTGTCGATGGTAGAGGTGCTGCCCGCTGCCGAGGCGCCTTGCAGCGCCATCACAGCCAGCAACCCCATCAGCGCACCGACGGTGGCTTTCCGCGGAATCGCCATGAGTGACATGTGCAGTCCCTTCTCCAGATAGTTCGGTAAGTGGTGCCTTTCGATGAGTGGTCTCTTAGGCGCCCGCCAAGCTCAGAGGACCGGCCAGCGCCCGCGAACCAGCTTCGCGCCGTCGAGGCGGTCGTACAGCGACGCGGTGCCCGCTCGTACGTCGGACAGCAGCTCGTCCTCGTCGACCCTGGTCAGCCGGCCGTCCTCGACGACGAGGTCGCCGGCGTCGCGCACGTGTTTCGTGGTGCGCCCGGTCGCCGAGTACACGAGGTTCGACACCGGGTCTGTACAACGGTTGCCAGCTCGGGCCGTCGGTGTCGAACAGCACGAGGACGGCCTGCCTGCCCACCTTCGATCGAACCGAGCTCGCCAGCCTGGTCGACCGCGTACGCACCGCGCGGGTCGTCGAGCCCGCGAGGTGTCGACCGACACGATGCGCGGGTGCGGGCTCCGCAGGATGGCGATGGTGCCGCCCCTAACGGCAGTCACCGTCTCCTCGTCGTTGGCCACCGAGGAGATCGCGTCGACGATCTGCCGGTATCCGGTGCACATGCAGAGGTTGCCCTTGAGTACCGAGCGGTTCTCGTCCTCGTCCAGCGCCTTCGTGTTGTGCAGCGCGCAGGCATTGGTGAGCATGCCCGAGGTGCAGTAGCCGCACTGGATCGCACCGTGCTCGGTGAACGCCTTGCGCAGTGCCGGCACGCACGGCGCATCGAGCCCGTCGACCGTCGTGACCGGCGCGCCGGACGCCTGGACCGCCAGCATCATGCAGGACTTCACCGGCTGCCCGTCGAGCAGCACGGTGCAGGCACCGCGGTTGCCGGTGTCGCAACCGACGTGCACGCCGGTGCGCCCCGCCTGCTCCCGCAGGACGTGGACCAGCAGCTTCCGTACCGGCACGCTCGCCTCGACGCGCTCGCCGTTGACGTCGACCGCGACGGTCTCGTACTTTTCGGTACTCATCTCGCGCCCGCCTCCTCACACGACTCCGGCAGCGGCCGCGACGAGATCGCCGACACCGCCGGCCGTACCGCGCCCCCCTACCTCCGTCGTGCTCGTCGAGCTCCTGCGCTCAGTACTCATGCCCTCGCCCGTTCCCTGTCCTGCTCGACGTCGCGCAGCGCGCGTTCCCAGCGCCGTCGCCGTGGCCGCGGCGAGCCTGTCGGACGTGAGCGGATTGCCGCGCAACGCGGCCGTCGCCACCGCCGCGAGCGGACGGCCCCGGTCGGCGAGACCCACCAGGCCGAGGCCGGCGTCGGCGACCGTGTCGCCGTCGAACCGCGCAACGACCGCCACGCCAGCGAGCGTCGGGTCGGCCGGCCGCCGCGCGATCGCGTGGTACGCCGTGGCGCGTCGTCGTGGCGCGGGATCGCGATCTCGGCGACCAGCTCGCCCGGCACGAGCACCGTCGCGAACGGACCGGTGTACAGCTCGGCGACGGGCACGACGTGCTCGCCGTCAGCCGACACGACACGCACCGAGGCCCGGCCGCGATCGCGGCGCCGGCCAGGTCGCCCGCCGGGTCGCCGTACGCGAGCGACCCACCGAGCGTGCCACGGTTGCGCACCTGCACGTCGGCGACGTGCGCCAGCGCGCGCGGCAGGATCGACGCCGACTCGCGGACGGCGGCCTCGCGTGCCAGCGTCGCCATGGTGACCATGGCGCCCACCGTGAGCGCGCCGTCGTCGCGACGCAGCTCACGCAGCTCCGACAGCGCGCCGAGATCGACGACGAGCGTCGGCCGCACCACCCTCGTCTTCAGCAGGGTGAGCAGGCTCTGCCCACCCGCGAGCGGACGCGCACCGGGCTCGTCACGCAGCAGCCGCAGCGCGTCGGCGAGAATCGCTGGGCGCACGTATCTGAACTCCGCCGGAATCACGGGAGCCTCCAGTTCGACGGTGAACCGATGAAACGCCAGGCGCCCCCGCCGACCGGGTGGTCAGGTCGCGGCGGCCACCGCCTGCGTGACGTTCGCGAGGTGACGCCGCATCGCGGTCTCCGCCGCGTCGGAGTCGTGCGCCGCGATCGCCGCGACGATCGCCTTGTGCTCGTCGAGGGACTCGCGCAGCCGGTCGCCGACGAGCAGGGTGCGCAGTCGCGTCTGGGCGCTCTGCGCGCTCAACATCTCGGAGAGCCAGGCCGCGGTCGGCAGCTGGGAAATGACGGTGACGAGCTCGTGCAGCCGCGCCTGCGCCGCGGCGCAGGCCGACAAGTCGGGCACGGAGAGCGACCTGCCGAACTTCTCCAGTGTCGCCCGCAGCGCCACGACGTCCTCGGCCGTGGCGTGCACCGCCGCGTGCCGCGCCGCCAGGCCCTCAACGACACTCCTGACCTCGAGGACCTCCACCGCCTCCGCCAGCGACAGCAGCCGGACCGCGACACCGCGGTTCGCCCGGCGCTCGACGAGACCCTCATGCTCCAGTCGCGCGAACGCCTCACGCAGCGCTAACCGGGTGACACCGAGCTCCGCGATCACGTCCGGCTCGACCAGCCGCTGCCCCGGCGCGTACCGCCCCGTCTTCAACGCGCCGCGCAGCTGACGGTAAGCGATCTCACCCACCGTCGATTCGACCATGCGGTTCATCATGACAGCATCAGACGAAATCGTCAACGATTTCGTCTGATGCTGTGTTCGGCCGTAGACCGGCAGGTGAAGCAGGCGATGACGGCGCATGCCCCGTCCCCACACTGCATGGCCAGACTGGTATTTCTGCGTCGAGCGGCACTCCGAGGTCTGGGCCGCGTAGCCCCCTCGGCCCCGGCAGCCGGTGACTGGGACGACATGCGGTCGAGCTTCTACAACGCCGACGTCATCGACGCCCTGGCCGAGCGGGCGGAGGTCACACCGGAGTCGTTGGTTGTCGACGTGGGGACAGGCACCGGGTTCGTCGCGGCCGGCCTTGCGGGTCGCGCGGCGACGGTGCTCGGGGTGGACAACCCACCGGCGATGCTGGCCGTGGCTCATAACCATCTGGACGAGCTCGGCGTCGACCGCGTGCGTGTCCTGGCCGGGGAGCTGGACCGGTTGCCGTTGCCGGACCACAGCGTCGACGCGGCGGTGGCGAACATGGTCCTGCACCACGCGCCGGACCCGGCGGTGATGCTGACCGAGATGGCCCGGGTGGTACGGCCGGGCGGCCGAGTGGCCGTCACGGACGAGGCCGAGCACACCTACGAATGGATGCGCACCGAGCAGGCCGACCTGTGGCTCGGATTCTCCGCCGATCAGGTCGCGGGGTTCTTCGGCACGGCGCGGTTGGTCGAGTACGGGTACGCGTCGCTTGGCACGCAGTGAAACGTCGCCTCGAAGACCTCGGGCGGGGTCGTCGCTGACATCGGAATCTTCGCCGCCTGGGGCACCGTTCCGTACCCGCGCTGGCCCTGACACGGCGGGTGTGTGGGTGGACGTCAGGTCGGCGCGCGGGCCGTGCCCAGGACGTGCGGTGACGAGGGTTGGGTGAACCGGTGTTCGGGGAAGCGCAGGCGCCGGCTGGTGGTGATGTCGAACCCGGCGTCGGTGATCTGGGTGACCGGGTCGGTGGCGGTGTGGCAGCCGCCGGAGAACAGGGGCCAGAAGGTGGCGTCGGCGAGGCGCTGCACGGTCCGCAGGCCAGGCGTGTCGGCGAGGGTGTGTTCGAGGAACCGCAGCGTGCCGCCCGGACGTAAGACCCGCCGGAGCTCCGCGAGCGCGGCGGGACGGTCGTCGAGTGAGCACATGACCAGGCACAGCACCGCGGCGTCGACGCTGTCGTCGGCCAGCGGGAGCCGGTCGGCTGTGCCGGCGTGCACGGTCACCGGCACGGGCGCCGTCTCACCTGCCCGTACCGCCAGCGCCCGCAGGTACGGTTCTGGTTCGACGGCGGCCACACGGGTCACCGTGGCGGGATAGTGACGGAAGTTCATGCCGTTGCCGGCGCCGACCTCGACCACGTCCCCGACCAGCTGACCCAACAGCTCGCCGCGCAGCGCGGCCAGGCCCTCGACCTCGAGCCTCTCGCTGATCCTGGGGTAGAAGCGGCTGAAGAACCGTCGAGGCCGGTCCACCTCTGGCGCCCGGCCAGGTGGGCGTGCTTCGGTTGTCACAGAAGGCTCCTCCCCCGCCGCGCCCTTCGACGGATGTCGCGGGCGACGTACCGACCGACGATAGCAGATCGTGAACTATATACATCATCTAGGATGATTCACAGTGATACGATCTCACTGTGGAGCGTGACGTGGTCGTCGTGTTGGACAAGGTATTCGAGCTGGCCGGCCGTATCGGCGAGCTCATGAAGGAAAGCCTCACCGAACGCGGACTGACCCCCGCGCGGGCCGAGGTCCTCCTCGTGCTCCATCACCACGGCGAACCGATGGTGCAACGCGAACTCAGCCAGGCCCTGCGCTGCACGCCACGCCATGTCACCGCACTCGTCGACGCTCTCGAGACCCACGACTGGGCCGTCCGCCGCCCGCATCCCACCGACCGCCGGGCCACCCTGGTCAGCCTCACCCGCAAGGGCGCCACCGCGACCGGCCACCTGGACCGCGAGCGCCGCACCGCCGCGCGCGCGATCCTCGGCGACCTGCCCGCCCGCGACCTCGCCGGTTTCATGAAGGTCGCCGACCGAGTCCTTGGGCACCTCACCCCACAGGACACTCCCCGGTCGGATTGAGCCGTGTCAGTCTGTCGTAGGCCAGCGGTGGGTTTCGTACATACGGACGGCCACCACGACCCCGGATGCGACGCTGATAGCGGCGGCAACCCAGACGGCGGCACGGAGGCCCCACAGATCGGCGGCGATCCCGCCGACGAGGGCACCGATGGCGTAGCCGCCGTCACGCCAGAGCCGGTAGACGCCGACGGCACGGGCACGCCAGGCCGGGTGCGCGACATCGCCGACGGCGGCGAGCAGAGTCGGGTAGACCATCGCGGTGCCGGCGCCGAGGACGGCGGCGGCGACGGCCCAGCCGGTGAACGTGTCCGCGTATGCGATGAGACAGAGTGCGGCGGCCTGGGTGAGCATGCCGGCGGTGATGAGGTGTTTGCGGCCCCACCGGTCGGACAGCGGCCCGGTGAGCAGCTGACCGACTCCCCAGACCGCCGGATAGAGCGCGGTGAGGATGCCAATGCGGGACACGGACAGACCGCCGGCGGCGAACAGGAGCGGGAACAGCCCCCAGGACAGCCCGAAGTTGAGGTTGTTGACCATGCCGGCCTGGCTCGCCGACGACAACGCGGGTTCACGCAGGCTGGTGTGTCCAAAGACCTGCCGGTTGGTTAGGTCGGCGGGTAGCTGAGCGCGGCGTCCGTCGGGTGCGGCGCTGGCCGCCTCGAGGTGGGCGTGGTCGCGGGTCTCCCGCACGGCGAGCCCGGACAGCCCGAGGCCGAGCGTGGCGTAGGCCAGGCCGAGCAGGAACGGAGCCGGTCGCAGCCCGTAGCGCTCGGCGAGATAGCCGGCGAGCAGCGCGGTGAGGGCGACGGCGCCGTAGCCGGCGGCCTCGTTGAGTCCCATCGCGGTGCCGCGTTGTCGTGGTCCGACGAGGTCGATCTTCATGATGACCGTGCTGGACCACGTCAAGCCCTGGTTAAGGCCGAGCAGCACGTTCGCGGCGATCACCCAGCCCCAGGACGGCGCCCAGATCAGCATCAACGGGACCGGGACCGCGATCAACCATCCGACGAGGAGGACGGGCTTGCGGCCGAACCGGTCCGACCAGGTCCCGGCGAAGTAGTTGGTGGCCGCCTTGGTGACGCCGAACGCGAGCACGTAGATGAGCAGGAACGCGTACCCGGTCAGGCCGAACTCGCGCCTGGCCAGCAGCGGCAGCACGGTCTGCTCCTGCCCGACCATGCCGCCGACGAGCGCGTTGACCGCGACGAGCAGGCTGAACTGCGCAAGATTGGCGCGCAGCCCGAGCCGCAGCTGCGCCTTGCCACTGGTCAAGGCCCGGTCTCCAGGTCCCGGCCAGTGGCTTGCGCCCAGTCCTCGGGTCCACCCCGCAGGACGGTGATGTCGCGGTAGCCGGCCCGTTCGAGCAGGCTGGCACCTCCCATCGCCCGTTCCCCGTGCCCGCACATCACTAGCAGCGGCTCGTGTGGCAGGTCGCCGACGCGGTCGGCGAGGTCGCCGAGCTCGACGTGCAGCGCCCTGGGGAGGTGCCCATCGGCGAACTCGGCCCGCTGCCGGACGTCCACGACAGGCGTGGTCACCTCGCCGGGTGCGACGAGCCGGGTCGTCGTCACGGCTTCCTCGGCGTCGAGCCAGGCGTCCATGCCACCGGACAGTTCCCCCGAGGGGTTGGTGTAGCCGATCTTCGCGGCCTGCCAGGCGATCTCGGCGGGATCCTGGTCGGGGCCGCGCAGGATGACCAGCGGCCGGGTGGGTGGGGCGAGCCAGCCCAGCCAGGACGCGAACACCGGCCGTAGCGGGATCGACAACGCGCCCGGCACGTGACCTGCGGCAAACTCGGTGACCGGCCGGACGTCGACCAGCTGCGCGCCGTCGGCGAGCAGCCCGCGGACCGCGGCAACGTCCAGGGGCGGCAGCGCGGGTTCGGTGTCGAGCACGGCGGGGCCGTGCCGGTTGTGCTCCGCCAGGCGCAGGAAGTACGGCGGGAAGCTGCCCAGCGAGCCGATCAGTTGGGTCACGAACGCGTCCTCGCCGCCGGCGCGCAGGAGCGGGTTGGTCGCCTTCTCCCGGCCGATCGTGCTGGTGCGCTCCACGCTCGGCGGGGCCGAGCAGAACGATCCCGCCCCATGGGTGGGCCACACCGCCGTGTCGTCCGGCAGCGCGAGCAGCCGTTGGATGGACGCGTACTGCCGGCGGGCCAGGTCCTCGGTTCGCTCCGGTGCGATCAGATCGGTGCGTGCGGCCGCACCCACGATCAACGACCCGCCCGTGAACACTCCTAGCGGCCGGTCGCCGTCGAGCAACAGGAACGCAAGGTGCTCGTCGGTGTGTCCCGGTGTGGCCAGTGCACGCAAGCGCAGGCCACCGAGGTCGACCTCGTCACCGTCGTGTAGTCCGGTGTGGGTGAATTCCCGGTGCCCCGCCGCGGACGCCAACACGCGGGTGCCCTCGGTCGCCGCGAGCTGCCGCGCCCCTGACAGGAAGTCGGCATGCAGGTGGGTGTCGGCAGCGAACGCGACCGTCAACCCGCGCCGCGCCGCAACGCGAGAGGCCGCCCGCAGATCCAGACTGACGTCCACCACCAGCGCTCGCCCCTCGCCCAGCTCGACCAGGTAGGCGGAGTTGCCCAGCCCCTCATCGACGAGCGGAACCACCTCGACCGCAGTCATCACAGTCTCCTTGTGTCGGTGACGGCGATGCGCATCCCGTCTTCCCTTGTTCTACACTATTCCACAGATGATTGGAGAATAGATGGGTGACCGGGACGCGAAGACGGCGCTGTTCGACCAGTTCGCCCGCGTCGGCAAGGCGCTGGCCAGCGGCAAACGCCTGGAACTGCTCGACCTGCTGGCCCAGGGCGAGCGCACGGTCGAGGGCCTGGCGCAGGCGGCCGAGCTAGGGGTGACCACGGCGTCTGCGCACCTGCAGAAGCTCAAGCACGCGCATCTGGTGGCGACTCGCCGTGAGGGAACCAAGGTGTTCTACCGCCTCGCCGGCAGCGACGTGGCCGCGTTGTACGCGCTGCTGCGGACCGTAGCCAGCGAGCATCTCGCCGACGTCACGGCCGCCCGCGCCGCCTATCTCGGCGGCGACATCGACCAGGTCACCCGCGACGAGCTGCTCCGCCGCGTGCGCGCAGGACAGGTCGCGATGGTCGACGTCCGCCCGCGCATAGAGTACGCGGCCGGGCACATCCCCGGCGCGCTGTCCATCCCGCTCGACGAGCTGCCCGAACGTCTTGCGGACCTGCCCGCCGACCAGGAGATCGTTGCGTACTGCCGCGGGGCGTACTGCGTGCTCGCCCACGACGCGGTCCGTCTACTCACCACCACGGGGCGGCCGGCTCGCCGGCTGGCCGACGGGATGCTCGAGTGGCGGCTCGCCGACCTACCCATCGAAGAGGGAATTGCATGACCGAGGGTCCCGCAGCGCATCCGCACCCAGCCTGCAGGACGAGCCGATCTACCTGGACTGCAACTCCACCACACCGGTCGATCCCCGCGTGGTCGACGCGATGCTGCCCTACCTGTGCGCCCACTTCGGCAACCCGTCCAACACCTACCACTACGGCGCCGAGCCCCGACAAGCGCTCGCCTCCGCCCGTGACCAGCTCGCTCGCCTCCTCGGCACGACCGCCGACGAGATCACCTTCACCGGCAGCGGCTCCAAAGCGAACACTCTTGCCATCCGCGGCGCAGCCCTCGCCCACGCTCGGAGCGAGCGTCCTAGACATCGTGTAGCCCGGACGTCGTCAAAGAGCTATGCCCGCACCGCGAGGCCCCAGCTCGGACCCGGCGATGCCCGAGAAGGGGCGCCACGTCGGCTCACCCGAGCTAACTGTCGCCGTGGGCCCCGAGGAACACCAGCCGGAACTTCCCGATCATGACCTCGTCGCCACCGGTGAGCGGCGCGGAGTCGATGCGCTCGCGGTTGACGTAGGTGCCGTTGAGACTGCCGACGTCGGCCACCGTGAAGTCGCCGCCCGCACGACGGAACTC
>WHST01000126.1 GCA_009379955.1 Streptosporangiales bacterium
GCGCGCTTTTCGGGGTCGGGTGCCGGGTGTCAAGAAACCGCCCGCGAACAAATCCCACAAAAGTCGTTGTGCGGTTTCTTGACACCCGGCACCCGACCCCCACAATCAAGAAAGGGGTGAGGCAGCGGACCGAAGCACCCCCAGCCGTGCATAATCACAGGATGCGCGAGCGAACCGTCCGCTGGGACGACCCGATGATCACCGCCAAGGCCGGCCGCGACCGGTCCGGCCTCGACACCCTCCAGGCGATCGCGGACGGTGAGCTCCCGGCGCCGCCCATCGCCGCCACGCTCGGCTTCGACCTGGTCTCGGTCGAGCCGGGACGCGTCGTCTTCTCGTTCGAGCCGGCCGAGTTCCAGTACAACCCGATCGGGTCGGTGCACGGCGGCGTCTATGCGACGCTCCTCGACTCCGCCGCCGGCTGCGCGGTGCACTCCCGGCTGCCGGCCGGAGTCGGCTACACCAGCCTCGACCTCGCCGTGAAGTACCTTGGCACCGTCACGATCGCAACGGGTACGGTCACCTGCGTGGGCACCGTCACGCACCTCGGCAAGCGCACCGCGTTGGCCGAGGCCCGCCTCACCGGGCCCGACGACCGACTGCTCGCCACCGCGACGAGCAGTTGCCTACTCCTTCGCCCCTGACCCCGAGGAGTCCATGGTGCAGCTCACCGCCGAGGACCGTGTTCTCATTGCCGAGACGATCTCGCTGCACGGCCACGTGTTCGACGACGGCGAGCTCGACCGGCTCGACGAGCTGTTCACCCCCGACGTCGTCTACGACGTCAGCGACTTCGGCCAGCAACCCATCCGCGGCATCGGAGCGATCCGCGACGCCGCGCTGGCGATGGGCGATGCCAACCCGGTCGGACACCACGTCACCAACATCGTCATCACGGGGGCGGACGGCGACGAGGCCACCGCGCGTTCCAAGGGCATCGGCGTGATGGCCGACGGCAGCTGCGGCAGCGTCGTGTACGTCGACACGCTGCGCCGGCACGCCGGTGGCTGGCGGATCTGTCACCGCAAGGTCATCGCGCGCCGCATGCCGCTCGGCGGCTGACCGACCCGTCAGCTCGCCAGCAGGTCCATTTCCTCGAAGCGGCGCAACAGGTCGGCCTTCGCGAGGGCGACCCGGTCGTCGCTGCCGTCGCGGGGGAACGGCAGGTCGATGGTGACGTCGTCCTCTACGTGCCCACCCTTGCGCATGACGACGACGCGATTCGACAGCTCGATCGCCTCGCCGACGTCGTGCGTCACGAAGATGACGGTCTTGCCTGTCGCGGCCCACATCTCGTGCAGCTCGCGACGCAGCGTGCGGCCGGTGATCGCGTCGAGGTGGCTGAACGGCTCGTCCATGAGCAGGAGATCCGGCTCCACGGCGAACGCGCGGGCGATGCCGACGCGTTGCTGCATGCCGCCGGACAGCTGGCCAGGGTACTTGTGCTCGACGTCGCCGAGCCCCACCATCTCCAGGTACTCGCGGCACCGCGCCTTCGCGTCGGCGTTGCGCGGCCGCTGGACGAGGTAGAGGTTGTCCAGGATCGAGCGCCAGGGCAGCAGTCGCGGCGCCTGGAAGACGTAGCCGACCGCCGCGGTCTCGCCGTCCTGGGTGATCGACACCGTGCCACTGTCGGGTGACTCGATGCCCGCGAGGATGTTGAGCAGGGTCGACTTGCCGCAACCGGACGGCCCGACGATGCTGACGAACGTCGCGCCCTCGACGTCGAGCGTGACCTCTTCGAGCGCGACGACCTTGTGGTCACCCGTCACGAACTCCTTCTGGACGGCGTCGATCCTGACGTGTGCCATGCAACCTCCTCAGTTCTCCGACGCCCGGTCGGCGACAGCAGGGCGCCAGCGGAAGACGGTCTTCGAGAGTCGACCGAAGACGACCCGTTCGAGCACGAGCGAGAAGAGCACGAAGAAGAGCGCGTAGCCGATAACACCCTGCGCCCGGTGCGCGTCGTACCAGTACCGGATGGTCCAGCCCGCGCCGTCCGCGGCGCCGAACACCTCCGCGACGACGACGCCCTTCCAGCCGTTCGCGAACCCGTATCGCAGCGCGGCGAAGACGAACGGCATCTGCGACGGGAAGATGACGTGGCGGATGAGCGTCGGCCTGGGCATCTCGAACGCATTCGCCATGTCGACGAGGTCACGCGGAACGTCGCGGACGCCCTCCATCACGTTGAGGATGATGAACGGCAGGGCGGTCAGCGTCACGGTCAGGACCGGAGCGCCACTGCCGAACCCGAGCCACATCGAGAAGACCAGCGCCCATACCAGGTACGGGATCGTCAGCAGCACGACCAGGAAGTCGCGGAACATCGCCTCGAACCGCAGCGACATGCCCATGACGAGACCGACGGGCACACCGATCGCGACGGCGAGCACGAACCCGATGCCCAACCGGCCGAAGGTGATTCCGAACGCCTGGTAGACGGTGTGCGGCGCGAGCGTGTCGCCGCGGATCTCGTCCCACATGAAGCCCGCGACCTCGTACGGGTACGGGATCAGCTCCGTCGGGAGCAGCGGCACGGATACCTGCCAGAACACGAACAGCGCAACGACGAACGTCGTCAATGCTCCCCTGCGTCCCCTGATCCAACCGCCGAGGACGTGGGCGACGGACGGGCGACCGTTCGCGGCCGGTGTCGACACCGATGTCATGACCTCACCCCGCCTCAGCTCGCGATCTCTTTGCGCCAGCGCAGGCTGCGCTTCACCAGCCGCTGCAGCACGACCCGTTCGAGGATGATCGCCGCGACGAAGAACCAGAGCACCCAGGCGAGCAGCGTCGCCATCCGGAACTGGATCGACTCGACGCGGATGTTGTAGCCGATGCCCTGGTCACCGCCGAAGATCTCGGTCAGCATCGCGATCTTCCACGCCTGCGAGAACGCGAACCTGATGCCGGTGAACAGGTACGGCGCGACGGCCGGGATGACAACGTGCCGCAGCCGCGTCGCCATCGACATCCGGAACGCCGTCGCCATGTCCATCGTGTCGCGCGGTATCGCCCGCACGCCCTCCCACACGTTGATGGCGACGTACGGGATCGTCGGGAGCACGATCGCCAGCACCGGGCCGATCCAGCTCAGCCCGAAGACCAGCAGCGAGATCAGGACGAAGATCAGACCTGGCGTGGTAAAGCTCAGCAGCAGGCCGTCCCTGAAGAAGCCGTCGAACCACCGGCTGAGCCCCATCGCCACGCCGATCGCCGTGCCGAGGACCACGGCGATCGCGAACGCACGGAAGATGAGCGAGAACGTGACGGCGCCGTGCTCCAGCAGCAGGCCCTCGCTCGCGAGCCTGCCCATCTCCTGCACCACGGTCACCGGCGACGGAAGGACGAACTCCTCGAAGACGAAGAAGTGCAGGGCGAACCAGATCCCGAAGAAGATCAGGTAGCCGGTCACCCGCTCGACCCACCGGCCACGGTTGATCCGCGAGAGCACGGACGCCCCACCGCCCGGACCGACACCGGCCAGGGCCATGCGCGGGGTCGCCCGCCTGCCTCGCCTGGACGTCTCTTGACTCATCGGCGGCTACACCTCACTGTGCAGGACGACTGGGTGCCGGCGTGGTCGGTGTGCTCCCTAGCTTTCAGGCGGCTCCACCGTGGCGAACTCCGGTATCTCCGCGTTCTTGTCCATCAGGCCGTACTGCTTCATCAGGTCGTAGATCTTCTTCTCGTTCTCGACCCACTCGTCGTCGAGGTACACCGTCGGCTGGAAGTAGTCATGCTCGCTGTTGAGGTAGTCGATGACGTACTTGATGTCCTCGGGCGACTCCACGGAGAAGTGCTGCGGGTAGGTGCGGACGATCTTGTCCTTGTTCTTCGCCCACTGCTTCAGCCCCTCCTCCCACAGGTCGAGGAACGCCGCGATCGCCTCGGGGTTCTCGTCGTAGAACTTCTTCGTCGACGTGAACCCGTTGGACAGCACGCCCTTGTGGTCCTTGTTGGGCATCAGCTCGGGGAGCACCTCCCACGAGGCGCGGCCGCCGTACATGTAGCAGAGCTTCTTCGAGCGCAGGTACCTGGCGCCGGCCTCGGGGATGATGATCGCCGCGTCGAGGTCGCCGCGGGCGAGCAGCTCGGGCAGCACGAAGTGGTCCTCGACGACGATCTTGAACGGCGTCTCCTTGTTGCCGACCTGGACCGGGAAGCCGTACTTCTCCCGCGAGTAGATGTCCCAGAGGATCGTGGACGACAGCGGGCTGTTGACACCGACCTTGCCGCCCTTGGGGATGTCCTCGAGCGTCTTGTAACCCTTGTCGCACAGCGCCGCGGGCGTGCTGCGGAAGCCGTTGTAGCGGCCGAACGTCACCGTGTCGATCTTCGTCTGCTTCTCCAGGATGGGCAGCTCGAGCGTGCCCATCGACACGATGTCGCCGTGCCCGCCGGCGAAGAACTGGAACTCGTCCCACGAGGAGTTGGTCTGGATCGTGACGTTGTGCTTCGCCTCGTACTTCTTGATGATGCCCTGGTCGCGCATGAAGTCCCACAGCGGATCGGGCGCGATGAGGAACCTGATGACCGTACGGTCATCGTCGGCGCCCGACCCCGACCCACACGCCGTGGCGGCGAGCACCGCCACCGCCAGAGCGGCGACCACCCGTGTCCCGATGGATTGTCTGGTGCGCATGCCGGGGCCTCCACTCGTCTCGTTCAAAGAGACGGCGTCTCATCTTGGGCCTAGGGTAATCGTGCACGATGTACGATGCAAGGGTGCAGTCGACGCGTCGCCTCACTCGCGATTCGGGGGTTCGCATCGGCTGCAGGGTGAGGGAACCCCCGATCCACGGTGTGATCACCGAAGCGACGCACTGAACATGATCATTTGGGGACGGCGGCGAGCGGGGGCTGCCGGACGGATCAGCTGTGGGCGGGCGCGTCCGCCTGACTCGGGGCCGGGGTGCCCCGCGGCCTGTTCCGGTCGACGAGGTGACTGATGGTCATGACGACCAGCGGGGTCAGCACCGCGATGTACGCGTTGTCGATGCCGAACGGGTCACCAGCCGCGAACCAGCCGATCGTGGCGAGCAGCGACGCGATGATGCTGAGGAACGCCCCGTTGCGGCCGCCGAAGCGCGGCGCGTAGAACATCATCAGCACGAGCACCGCCAGCGCCGCTCGCAGCGACTTGCCGAGGAACGTCACGGCGAGGATGTCCTCCGCGAACAGCGCGAGCGTGATCGGCAGGAGCCCGGCGACCACCGTCGCCGTCCTGATGAACCACAGGTCCTTGCGGTCGTTGCGCTCCTTGTTGAAATAGGGCTGGTAGAAGTCCTTGAGCAGCAGCGTCGACGTCCCCAGGGTCACCGCGCCGATCGACCCGAGCATCGCGCCCGTCAGGCCGCACACCACGACGGCGCCGAAGATCGGCGGCATGTCGTGGACGATCGCGGGGAGCGCCTGCAGCGAGTCGATGTCCGGGTACAGCGCGGCCGCGCACAGGCCGACGAACGCGGCGATCAGGCCGAACGGGACCATCACGAGGGCGGAGTAGAAGCTCGCCCGGCGTGCCTTCTGCTCGTCGCCCACCGTCGTGATCGCCTGTACGACGTACTGCGTCGCGAACGTCGCGCCGATGCCGGCGATGAGCCAAGCGAAGATCTGCGACCAGCCGACGTTGTCCCAGACGAACATCTCCGGCGGCACCGACGCCCGCAGCTCGCCCATGCCGCCGACCACCCACAGCGAGACCACGGCCGCCAGGGTGATGCCGATGAGCTTCACCACGGCGTGCAACACGTTGGTGTAGACCACCGAACGCATCCCGCCGATGCTGACCCATGCCACCGCGAGAACGCCGGTGATGACGATGGCGACGCTGTTGTCGATGCCGATGAGGCCGGCGATCACCGCGCCGCCGCTGGTGTAGAGCGAGACGCAGACGATGAGCAGCGCGCTCACCATGATGACCGACGTCGCCAGCCGCGTCCGTTCGCCGTAGTAGCGGGCGAGTGCGACCGAGATGGTGTTCTCACCGAGAGCCTTGAACTTCCGCGCGAGCAGCAGCGAGAACAAGACGAACCCGATGCCGAGGGACGCGAGGTTCCATGCCGCCGAGATTCCCACCTCGTAGCCGGCCTGGGCGGTGCCGACGCTCGCGCTGGTGCCGATGAACTCCGACGCCAGCAGGAAGCCGATGAGCACCGCGGGGAACACCCTGCCGCCGGTCGTGTAGCCCTGCGACGTACGCGACGCTCGTCGCGCCAGGATGCTGATCGTGGCCAGCACGGCCATGTAGCCCCCGACGACGACGAGCACGAGCCACAACGAGTCCATCGGTTCCTCCGGTCGAGTCGCGTCGGCCTACCTGGCGGCCTACCTCGCCACCGGCGGTGGCTCCGCGAGGCGGTCGCCGACCTCGGCCGCCGCCTCGGTCCTACGGCGTGCGCCGGCCACGAAGATCCCGCCGAGCAGGCTGACGAGCACCAGCAGCAGCATGTACAGGGTGACGCCGAGCGACGAGCCGGTGAGTTGGAAGAACGTGACCGCGAGGAACGGCGCCGGCGCGCCGCCGAGCAGGCCGCCCAGCTGGTACCCCACCGACGAGCCGCTGAACCGCACCCGGGCGGGGAACAGCTCGCTGATCATCGCGGCGACGGGCCCGTACGTGGCACCGAGGCCGATGCCGATGAGGATCCCGCCGAACAGCAGGCCCGCCGGCGTGCGCGTCTCGAGCAGCGGGAAGAGGACCGCCGCGGCGACCCCCAGCCAGACCACCCCGCTGAGGAAGACCCGGCGCGAGCCGAGCCGGTCGCACAGGTGACCGCAGATCGGCAGGCTGACGGCGAAGAACACCGTGCCGGCGAGGACGCACAGCAGCGCCTGCGACCTGCTCACCTCCAGGCTCGTCGTGAGGTACGAGAGCACGTACACCGTGAACACGTAGGTGATCATGATCGTCGCGGCGGGCAACGCCGCCGACACGAGGATCTGCCGTGGCTGGTTCTTCATCGCCTCGAGCAACGGGCGCCTGCTGTGCGCCTTCCTGCGGTTCAGGTCCTCGAACGCCGGGCTCTCCGCGACACGCACCCGGACGATCATGCCGAAGACCACGAGCACGATGCTCGCGAGGAACGGGATGCGCCATGCCCACGCCGTGAACGCCTCGGTCGAGACGCCCGCCGTGGCGAAGAACGCGAGGTTGGCGAGCAGCAGGCCGACCGGCACGCCCGCCTGCGGGAAGATGCCGTACAGCGCGCGGCGACCCGGCGGTGCGTGCTCGACAGCCATCAGGACGGCGCCGCTCCACTCGCCGCCGAGCCCGAAGCCCTGCAGCAGCCGCAGCACCGTGAGGAGCACCGGCGCCCAGACGCCGATGGTCGCGTAGTTCGGCAGCAGGCCGATGCCGACCGTGGCGAAACCGACGAGCAGCAGCGACATGACGAGCATGCTCTTGCGGCCGATCCGGTCACCGAAGTGACCCATGACGAGCCCGCCGATCGGCCGCGCCAGGAAACCGGCACCGAACACGCCGAACGACGCCAGTGCACCGGCGACGGGCGAGAACGACGGGAAGAACTGCGGCCCGAACACCAGGGCCGCCGCCGCGCCGTAGAGGAAGAAGTCGTAGTACTCGATCGTGGTGCCGGCCAGGCTCGCGATGGCGGCACGGCGGGCCGGCGTTCCTGCGGTCGTCGGGGTCTGACTCATCTGGCTGTCCTCCTGCCGGTACAGCGTCGTACGCGGCGGCCTCGGGGCTACTCGCGGGGGGAGAGAGATCAGTGGAGGACAGAACCGCCGTCGACGACGAAGGTCTGACCCGTGATGAAGTCGGCGTCGTCACCGGCGAGGAAGCACACCACGCCGGCGACGTCGTCTGGTACCTGGTCGCGGTGCAGCAGTCTGGTCTGCACCGCGGACTCTCGCAGTCCCCCGATCAGGTCTTCGTTGTCGCGTACCGCATCGCTCAACGTGAAGCCGGGTGCCACCGCGTTGACGCGCACGTCGCGGTCGGCGAGCTCCCTGGCGAGCGCCCTGGTCATCGCGAGCACCGCGCCCTTGCTGCTGACGTAGTGCAGGAACATCGGCAGCCCCTTGAGGGCGGCGGCGGACGCGATGTTGACGATCCGTCCGCCCGGCGCGAGGACGGGGACCGCCGCCTTGCAACAGGTGAACAGGCCGACGACGTTGACGTCGAGCACCCGTCGCCAGTCGTCCGGCTCGAGCTCGGTGAACGGCGTGGGTGTCAGCGAGCTGAAGATGCCGGCGTTGTTGACGAGCACGTCGACGCGCCCGTGCTCGTCCCGCACCCGCGCCATCAGGTCGTCGACCGACGCCGGGTCGGTGACGTCGACCGGCAGGTGGGTGATCCCGGCCTCGGTGCCGTCGGACGCCCCCAGCACGGAGTCGAGGTCGGCGGCGACGACCCTCGCGCCCCTGTCGGCCAGTCGGCGGGCGATCGTCCGCCCGATCCCCGCGGCACCGCCGGTCACGACAGCGACCCTGCCGCTTAGCGCATCCACCGCCACCACCTAGTCCCTGCGTCCGTGACGACCGAGGTACCAGCCGAGCGCGCCGGCCACCACGGCGCCGGCGACCGGCACGGCGGCGCGCCGCAGCATCGGGACGACGGTCGCACCGTCCGCGTCGGGACGGACGTCGCGCCGCGGTCGCGGGGTCTCGACCGGTGCCGGACGCGCCGTGCCGTCGCCGGACGGACGTGCGGTCTGCGGTGCCGGCTGCCTTCGGCGGTCTTGCGACAGTCCCGCGGCGAGCGCGGCGAGCAGGCGCGTGCCCGCCTCGGCGAGCGCACCGTCCTTCGCCCGCGCGGCCGTGCCGCTCACGACGAGGTCGGCGGACAGCGAGATCCTGGTGCCCGTCCCCTCGACGCGCAGCGTGGCGACGACGGTGCCCGTCGCGGCGCCGTCGCCCTGCCCCTCGCTGCCACGCACCTCGACCACGGCACGGTGGTCGACGTCGTCGCGTTCGAGGAAGCGCGCGACGCCCGTGTAGTGCGCGCCATCGGTAGCGAGCGCGCCGCGGCACTCGCCGTCGACGACCGCGTCGAGCCGCGCGCCGGGAAGGCACGAGGCGACGCGCGCCAGGTCGGTGACCCGGCGCCACGCGTCGTCGAGCGGCAGCCCGACGACGGCGTCGTACTCGAGTCTCACGCGGTGTCCCCGGTCCCGGCACCGGGCCAGTACGGCGCGGTCACGAGCAGGCGGCTCGTCATCTCCGCGACGATCGGACCCGCCGCCTCGGAGTCGGCCTTGACCTGCTTCCACTCCGGGTCGCCCTGGAAGCCTGCCCACGCCTGCTTCTTCGCCGCCTCGTCGTCGAAGCGGAGCAGGTAGACGATGCGCGCGTCGTCGTCCGCGTCTGTCCAGAAGCCGGCCACCTCGATGCCGTGCCTGGCGAACAGGCCGAACGTGTGGTCGGCGAACCTGGAGTGCAGCTTGTCGGCCGAGCCGGGGGTGGCGACGTACTCGCGGAGCTCGTAGATCATGGGTGTCCTTTGCGGTCAGGCAGCGGATGTGTCCTCGCCCGCGGCGTCGGCGGCGCGGGTATAGACGCCGCGAATGCCTCTGGCGAGCAGAGTTCCCGCGACGTGTCGGCGGTAGTCGGCCGTGGCGTGCAGGTCGCCGGGCGGCGCGAGCTCGTCGCGCGCGGCCTCGGTGACCTGCGCGAGGAGGGAGGCGTCGACCGCGCGGCCGCGCAGCAGCTCCTCCACGGCCGTGCAGCGGTACGGGACCTCGGCGACGCCGCTGAAGCACACCCGTGCGTCGACGACGACGGAGTCGTCGAGCGTCAGCTGCACGGCGGCGCCCACGAGCGCGAAGTCGCCGCGGCGACGAGCGACCTCCTCGAACGTCGCGGCGGTGCCGGGAGATGCGGCGGGGAACCTGATCTCGGTCACGAGCTCGTCGGACTCGAGCGCGGAGACGAGGTGGGTGCGGAAGAAGTCGGCCGCGGCGATCTCACGCTCGCCGCGGACGCTCGCGGCGACGAAGACGGCGTCGAGCGCCGTCGCCACCGACGGCAGCTCGGCGGCGGGGTCGGCGTGCGCGAGGCTGCCGCCGATGGTGCCCCTGTTGCGGATCGGCGGATGCGCGATCTGCGGGAGCGCGGCGGCGAGCAGCGGGCAGTGCCGCGCGACGCCGGGTGAGCGTTCGGCGGTGGCCTGCCGTACGGTCGCGCCGACCCGCAGACCCACCGCCGTGCGGTGCAGCTCGGCGAGGCCGGCGATCCCGCCCAGGTCGACGAGGTGCTCGGGCCGGGCGAGCCGAAAGTTGAGCAACGGCAGCAGGCTCTGCCCGCCGGCGAGCGCCTTGCCGTCGTCGCCGTACTCGGCCAGCAGGGCGAGCGCCTCGTCCAGGGTGTCCGGCCGGTGCAGGTCGAAGTCGACGGGCTTCATGGGGTGCTCGCCGTGGGGAACAGGCTCGCCGCGTTGCGGCCGAGGATCCGCGCCCGCACGTCGTCGTCGAGCGCGGCCGACTCCACGACGGCGCGCGGGGTGAGGTCGCCGATGGGGAACGGGTAGTCGGAGCCGAGCAGCACGCGGTCGGCGGTCACCTTGGTGACGAGGAACTCCAGCGTCGCGGTGTCGAAGACGACGCTGTCGAGGTACAGACGGGCGAACGATTCGACGGGGTCGGCCGTGCCGCCGGTGTCGAGCAGGTGGTTGCGGGTCAGCCGGCCGAGCACGTACGGCAGCGCGGCGCCGCCGTGGGCCACGAGCAGCCGCAGACCCGGGTAGCGCGCGGGGATACCCGCGTAGAGCAGCCGGGCGAGCGTGACCGTGCTGTCCTCCAGGCGCGCGAGCCCGTTGACGAGACCGAAGTCGGCGTAGCGCGCGGACGCGCCACCGAAGCCCGGGTGCAGGAAGACGACCGCGCCGGTCTCGTCCGCCGCCTCCCAGAACGGGGTGAACGCCGGGTCGTCGAGCTCACGGCCCGCCGCCCGCGTCGCGATCATCACGCCGGGCAGGCCACGCGTGCGCTGGGCGCGCAACGCCTCGGCCGAGCGCTTGGGGTCCTGCAGCGGCACGGAGCCGAGCGCGACGAGACGCTCGTCGGCGTCGGCGGTCGACGCGATGCCGTCGGTGAGCAGCTCGGCCCAGTCGGCGCCTTCGTCGTCGGGGAGGTCGTAGCCGAAGATGTCGAGCCAACCGCCCACCACCTGCCGGTCGATCCGCTGTGCCGCCAGCCACTCCGCGCGCCGGCCGAGGTCGGTGAGTCCGGGCGCGAGCGGGCGCGTCGGCGTACCGCCGTCGAACGCGACCACGTGGCTCTCGCCGTGCGGGGTCACCTCGACGTGCGGGAAGCGCACCCGTCCGGCCGCGAGGTCGGCCATCATGCCGGCCGGCACGAGGTGGGCGTGGACGTCGACGACCTGGGTCACGGGGCTCCTTCACGGGTGGCTTCGGCGTCGCGCAGTGCGTGCCACACGTCGCTCGGCTTGATGGGCAGGGACGCGATCGGCTGCACGCCGACGGCGGCGAGCGCGTCGTTGACGGCACTCGCGACGGCCGCGGGCGCGCCCATGTAGCCCGCCTCGCCCGCGCCTTTCTGACCGAAGGACGTGTACGGCGACGGCGTGCAGTGCTCGGTGTCGACGATGTCGGGGATCTCGTGGGTGCTCGGCAGCAGGTAGTCCATGAACGACTGCGTGAGCGGCTGGCCGGCGTCGTCGTACGCGAACTGCTCGTACAGCGCGACGCCGATGCCGTGGGCCGTACCGCCGTAGACCATGCCGCGGACGACCTCGGGATTGACGACCGTGCCGCAGTCGTGGGCGAGGTAGTAGCGCTCGAGGTCGACGACGCCGGTGTCGGGGTCGACCGCCGCGAGCACGAGGTGGGTCTCGAACGAGAAGCACGGGTACAGCTGCACGGTGCCGTCGGGCGCGGTGAGCGTGCCGGACCGCGGGGTGTGCGCGACCTGCACGACCTCGAGCCCCGGCTGCACGCCCGGCGGCATCAGGTGCTGCTTGCGGTGCGCGATCGCGACGAGCTCACCCCAGCCGAGCCGCCGGTCGGGATCGTCGCGCACGACCACGTCGCCCGACTCGTACGCGACGGCGTCGCGTTCGACGCCGAAGTGGTGCGCGCCGATGTGGCGCAGCTTGTCCTTCACCTCGATCGCCGCATCCCTGATCGCCTCGCCGAGCACGATCGTCATGCGGCTGCCGACCGGGCTCTGCGACGGCATGCCGCCGAGCGAGTCGGCGCGCAGCACGGTGATGCGCGCGGGGTCGCGGCCGAGCTCCTCGCCCGCGAGCGTCGCGACCATCGTGTCGTGGCTCTGCCCCGCCGACGAGATCGAGATGACGACGGTGACGTTGCCGCCCTGGTCGACGCGGATGCGGCACGCCTCGGGGAACGTCGTCTTGTCGTTGGCGGGGTTCATGATGTTCTCGAAGATGGCGTTGCCGCCACCGGGTTCGAGGCACGTGGCCAGGCCGATGCCGGCGAGCATTCCCGATGCGCGCAGCTCGTCCCTGCGGTGTTCGAGCGCGTCGAGGTCGGCCAGCGCGATCGCCTTGTCGAGCACCGCCGGGTAGTCGCCCGAGTCGTACTCGGTGCCGCTCGGGATGCGGTAGGGGAACTCGTCCGGGCGGATGAAGTTGCGGCGCCGGATCTCCATCCGGTCCATGCCGAGCACGCCCGCGACGGCGTCGACGGCGGACTCGATCGCGTAGTTGGTCGGCGCCTGCCCGAAGCCGCGCACCGCGACCTGGCCGGTCTTGTTGGTCGTCACCGCCGTCGCGTCGTATCTGGCGCTCGGGATGCGGTACGGGCCGACGATCGCGCCGATCGGCTTGGCCAGCTGCAGCGGCGAACGTCCCGGATAGGCGCCCTCGTCGTCGATGACGTCGATGCTGATGCTGGTGAACGTGCCGTCGTCCTGGTACGCCAGCGCGACGTCGAAGATGCGGTCGGGACCGTGGAAGTCGCCGCCGTGCATGTTCTCCGCGCGGTCCTCGATCAGCTTCACCGGCGCGTGCAAGCGGCGCGCGAGGTAGCCGGCGAGCACGCCGTGCTTGATGCCGCGTTTGACGCCGTAGCTGCCGCCCACGTCGACGTCGAAGTGCACGCGCACCTGATTGCCCGGCAGCCGCAGCGCGCCGGCGAGCTGCTCGGGGAACTGCGGCATCTGGATCGACGCCCAGACGTCGAGCATGTCGCGGTGCTCGTCCCAGTTCGCGACGACGCCGAACGTCTCGATCGGCACGGTCGAGTTGCGGTTCCACCGGACCCGCACCCGGGCGACACCGGACGCGCGCGCGACGTCGCTCTCGACCTCGCCCCAGACGAACTCGCGGTGCGTGAGGACGTTGGTGCCGTGCCCGGTGTGCACGATCGCGCTGTCGGGGCGCAGCGCCGCCTCGGGGTCGAGCACCACCGGCAGCGGGTCGTAGTGGACGGTGACGAGCTCGGCGCCGTCCTCGGCGACCGCACGCGAGCGGGCGACGACCGCCGCGACCCACTCGCCCGCGTACCGCGTGACGTCGACGGCGAGCGGGCGCCAGTGGACGTCGGGTAGATCGAGGTACTGCTGCAGCGGCTCGGTCTCCTTGGCCAGCTCGGCGCCGGTCAGGACGGCGACGACGCCGTCGACCTCGAGTGCGGCCCCGACGTCGATGCCCGTGATGCGGGCGTGCGGGTGCGGGCTGGTGACGAGACCGACGTGCAGCGTGCCGGGCGGCGTGATGTCGGCGACGTAGCGCCCGTGCCCGGTGACGAAGCGGCGGTCCTCGCGGATCGGTGCGGAGCGGGACACCCAGCGGAGGTCGGTCGCGTCATCCACGGGCCACGACCTCGCCGCGCCGGCTCTCGGCCGCGAGCCGTACGGCCTCGCGGATCTGGACGTAACCGGTGCAGCGACAGATGTTGCCGCCGAGCGCCTCGTCGATGTCGTCGTCGCCGGGATCCGGTTCGGCCTCGAGCAGCGCCTCCGCCGCGAGCACCATGCCGGGCGTGCAGTACCCGCACTGCAGCGCGTGGGTGCGGCAGAACGCGTCCTGCACGGCGGAGAGCGGCTCGCCGGGACGAGAGACGCCCTCGATGGTGGTGACGTCGTGTCCGTCGGCCTGCGCGGCGAGGGTCAGGCACGAGCGGACGGGCGCGCCGTCGAGCAGCACCGTGCACGCGCCGCAGACGCCGTGCTCGCAGCCGAGGTGGGTGCCGGTGAGGCCGAGCTCGTCGCGGAGGAGGTCGGCGAGGCTGGTGCGTCCCTCGGTCTCGCACGCACGCGAATCGCCGTTGACCGTCAGTGCGATGTGATGCCTGCTGCCCACGGCACGGTCTCCTTCCTGCGGTGGTGCGGACGAGCCGGACGGATCAGGCGGTCGGTACTGGTTGCCTCCGGCGGCCTTGCGTCAGTACTAGCTGCCTCCGGCGGACATGCGTCAGGCGCGGGCCAGCAGCCCGGCGGCGTCGCCGAGCGCGACCGAGATCGCGCCGGCCGTGGCGACGGTGCGGTCGCGCAGCTCGTCGAAGCGGTCGGCGCCGAACCTCGCCTCGGGCAGGCACAGCCCGACCGAGGCGACCGCGACGCCGGTGTGGTCCCTGATCGGCGCGGCGACACCGCCGACTCCCTCGCGGAAGCTGCCGTGGTTGACGCCGTAGCCGGTGCGGCGCACGTCGGCGAGCATCTCGGCGAGCACGCCGGGGTCGGTCACGGTGCGGTCGGTGTACGGCGGCACCGGCCGGTCGAGCACCGCACGGATCTCCGCCGTCGGCTGGAACGCGAGCAGTGCGCGTCCGGTCGCGACGCAGGTCGCGGTACAGCGGCGCCCGACGTACGACCGCGCCACCACCGGCTGCCGGCTCTCCAGCTTGTCGACGTAGACCACGTCGCCGTGGTCGTAGATCGCGAGGTGGACCGTCTCGTCGGTCTCCTCGTTGAGCCGGACGAGGTACGGGGCCGCGACGGCCCGCAGGTCGAGGTTCTGGGCCCACAGGCTGCCGAGCTCGAAGCACCGAACCCCGGCGGAGTAGAGCGAGCTCTGCGGGTCCTGGGCGACGTACCCGCGCGCCTGCAGCGTCGAGAGCAACCGGTGGACGGTGGCCTTGGGACCTCCCACCGTGGTCGCGATCTCGGTGAGCCCGACCTGCGTGCCCGACCGGGCGAGCAGCTCCAGGATGTCGAGCGCCCGCTCGAGCTGACCGGCCGGCGACACCGGACTGGATCGCTGTTCCATCCCCGATGTGTATCTGGACCGCATAGTTGATGTCAACTGCCGGACCCGTTGACGGCAGATCGCCGATCCATCTACCTTGCGGGAATGGACCGTCGTTTCGATCAGCTGGAACGGGTGCCCGAGGGGCCCCGCGGCGAACCGGCGCTCGCGTACGCCGACCGGGGCCCGCGCGTCGCTGAGGCCGTGGTGCTGCTGCACAGCCTCGGCACCGACCACCGGTTGTGGGCGCCGCAGCTCGAGCCGTTGAGCGCCGAGCACCGGGTGCTCGTGCCGGACAGCCGGGGCCACGGCGCGTCCGGCTGGCCGCGGACCAACGGTTCCGCGGCGACCACGATCGACGACTGGACGGCCGACCTCGCCCGGCTCCTCGACCACGCGGGCGTCGAGCGCGCCGTGCTGGTGGGGGTCTCGATGGGCGGCGTCCAGGCGCTGGCGTTCGCCCTGCGCCACCCGACCCGCACGACCGGCCTCGTCCTCGCCGACACGTTCGCCGAGCTCGACGCCGACCTCGCGGCGACGAAGATCGGCGGGATGTCCGACGGTGCCCGGAGCCTCGGCATGCCGGCGTACGCCGACGGCTACGTCGCGGAGACGTTCACCACCGAACCGCCGGTGGCCGGGGCGGCGGACGTCCGCGACGCGATCGCCGGGATGTCCGTCGACGCGTACGCCGCCTCCGTGCGGGCGTGCTTCGGCGTCACCCTCGGCGCGCGGCTCGGCGAGATCGACGCACCGACGCTGGTCCTGTGGGGCGACCGCGACAAGAAGACGCCGCGACCCCTTGCCGAGCGCCTCGCCGCGGACGTCCCCGGTGCGGTCCTGCGCGAGGTGCCCGACGCCGGGCACCTGTCGAACCTGGAGAACCCCGCCGCGTTCACCGCGGCCGTCCACGAGCATCTCGCCGAGGTCATGCCCCGGCGAGCCGACCACTAGCACACCGCTTCGCGCGCACCGCGTCGCCGAAGGGAGCCGACCGTGCCCGCTCTCGCCGAGTACCCCACCACGGCGCTCGACCCCTTCGCGCCCGAGTTCCTGCGTGACCCGTACCCGGGCCACGAGGAGCTGCGCGACCTCGGTCCCGTCGTGCGCCTCGAGCGCTACGACGCGTGGGTCTGCGCGCGGTACGAGGAGGTGCGCGCGGTGCTCGCCGACGCCGAGACGTACGGCTCGGGCGCGGGCGTCGGGCTCAGCAACCTGCACCGCGAGAAGCACTGGCGCAAGCCGAGCATCCTGCTCGAGAACGACCCGCCCGACCACACCCGCGTCCGCCGTGCGCTGACGAGCGTGCTCACCGCGAAGAACATCAGGAAGCTGCGCGATCTCTTCGAGAGCAAGGCCGTCGAGCTCGTCGACCGGGTCGTCGAACTCGGCACGTTCGACGCGGTCGAGGACTTCGCGAAGCCGTTCCCGCTACGCGTCTTCCCCGACGCGGTCGGCCTGGTCGACGGCGACCGCGAGCTGCTGATCGCGTACGGGCGCATGGTCTTCGACGGCATGGGCCCGCACAACGCGGTCTACGACCAGGTGATGGCCGACGCCGACCGGACGGTCGAGTGGATCACCGCCCAGTGCCGGCGCGACGCGCTGCGTCCCGGCGGCCTCGGCGCCCAGGTCTACGAGACGGTCGACTCCGGCGAGCTGACCGAGGACGAGGGCGCGCTCGTGGTCAGGTCGTTCCTGTCCGCCGGCGTCGACACGACGATCCACGCGCTCGCGAGCGCGGTGCACTGCCTCGCCCTCGACCCCGACCAGTGGCGACTCGTGCGCGAGGACCCGTCCCGGGCGAAGTTCGCGTTCGAGGAGACCCTGCGCTACGAGTCGCCGTTCCAGCAGTTCTTCCGCACCACGACGCGGGAGACGACGCTCGGCGGCGTGCACCTCGGGCCGGAGGAGAAGCTCCTGGTACTGCCGGCCGCGGCGAACCGCGACCCGCGGCACTGGACCGACCCGGACCGCTTCGACATCACCCGCCGACCGCTCGCACACCTCGGTCTCGGGCACGGGGTGCACTCGTGCGTCGGCCAGATGATCGCGCGCCTCGAGGGCGAGGTGCTGCTGACCGAGCTGAGTCGCCGGGTCGCGGAGCTGCACGTCGCCGGCGAGGCCCGGTGGGGGCTCAGCAACACCCTGCGCGGCCTCGCCCACCTGCCCGTCGAGGTACGTGCCTCGAACTGAGAGGAACGAGTGTGCCGAGCGCCCGTGCCCGGGGGACGACCGTGACAAGGCTGTCCACCGTCGTCGTCATGGCGGCGGACGGCGTCACGCGTCCGTCGCCAAAGGAGTACCTCGCCTACGGCGTCGCCGCCGACCTCGGCACCGGGTATCCCTGCGCGGTCGACGGCGCGCATCTCGCCGGTGTCCTCGCGGCGCGCAGCCGCGGTGACGCGCACCGGCTCCCGCGTCCCGACGGCGGTCGACTGGTGGTCGTCGGCGCGGGACTCGCGGGACTCGAGCTCGCGTCCGACGCGCACGACCTCGGCTACCGCGTCACGGTCGTCGAGGCGGAGCGTACGGTCCTGCCCGGCCTCGTCTCCCCCGCGACCGCTGCCTTCCTCGTCGACCGGCACGCCGCCCGCGGCGTGCCGGTGCTGACCGGCACAGTCGTCACCCGGGTCGTCGGTGCCGACGGACGCGTGGTGGGCGTCGAGACCGACGCCGGCGGCGTGGTCGAGGCCGACCTCGTCGCGTTCACCTGCGGACCCCGCGCTGCCCACGCGCGCCCGTCCGTACGCCGCCCGACGCCGTGGCTCTGGAGCCGCCAGGCCGGCCACCGCCTCCAGCTCGCCGGCCGCACCGCGCACCCGGACGTCACCGTCCTGCGCGGCGACCCGACGGTCGGGCCGTTCTCGCGGTTCTGCTTCCGCGACGGCCTGCTCACCGGCGTCGAGTCCGTCGACCACGACACCGTCCACCGCGCCGCCCGCCACCTCCTGGCCGCCCGCCACGACGTCACCATGGACGACCTCGTGACCACCGGCTTCGACCCCGGCGACCTGGGTGGTCACGGACGCTTCACCTCACCTGCGTGGACTTCACCTCGTCCCGGCACGAGGTGAAGTCCTTGTTGATCACGTTAACCTCGGTCTTTCACACCTGGTGGGGCGACACGGGGTGTGGTGATGCGAAAGTGCCTTGTCTGCAAGGGAAACTGGGACTTGTCGACGGTCCTGTTGCTCTTGGAGAAAGGCACTTCGCGGGTGAA
>WHST01000127.1 GCA_009379955.1 Streptosporangiales bacterium
GACCCCAGCGGCAGGTTGACGTGCGGGCTCTACCGCACCGTTGTGATCACGCCGTCGCCAGGGACACCGCGGGCCACCCCCTACTTTTCACCCGTAGGGGATGGCCCGCCAGGGTCCCCCAGTGGTTGACGTGATCAACGCTGACTTCACCTCGTGCCGGGACGAGGTGAAGTCCACCTTCGTGAGGTGAGGTACGGACTCAGCTCCGGTCGCGGCGCAGGCGTCCGCGGACGAGGGCGCGCATGTCGCGGCCGTCGCACAGCCACGCCAGCGCGCCGAACACGAGCGCGACGGCGAGGCCGGCCGCGAGGGCCTGGCCGACCGAGCCCGCCTTGCCGGCGACGCCGCCGAGCTCGCCGACGAACCCGCCGGCGACGGCGGCGATCAGGCCGGCGCCGACACCGACGCCCACGGCGCGAAGGGAACCGGCCAGCCCGGTACGACCCAGGGCCTGCGCGGTGCCAACGACGAGCAGCACACCGGCGACCGTCATGCCGATGCTGTTGCCCGCGCCCAGGGCCGTCACGAGGTCGTCGCGCGGGACGACCGCGACGAGGACGACGTCGGCGACCACCACGGTGAGCCAACCGGTCACGGTCGCCACCGCCGCCGTACGACCCTTGCCGCACGCGTACAGCACGCGGCCGAGGTGGGCGACGAGCCCGTAGCCCACCACTCCGGGAGCGAACGCCACGACCGCCGCGGCGAGCACGGCCGGATCGGCGACGCCGCTGGTGTCCTGGACGAACACCCGGGCGACGGGCACCGCGACGCCGGCCAACGCCGCGCCGCCCAGGCACGACGCGAGCAGCACCATCCGCGTGGTGCTCGCGGTCGTCCGCGCGAAGCCGTCGGTGTCGCCGTCGTGCGCAAGGGTGGAGAGCCGCTGGAACGTGCTCGTGGCGAGCGGCACGGCGAGCACGGCGTACGGCAGCAGGTACAGCGCCCAGGCGTAGGTGTAGAAGAGCACGTAGCCGCCGACGTTGTTGGCGAGCCAGATGACCACGACGGTCGAGACCTGCTGGGCCACGAGAGCAGCGAGTCCGGCCGCGGCGAGGCTCCACACGCGCCGCGCCACGCCGGGCGGGAAGCGCAGCGTGGGCCGCAGCCGGATGCCGGTACGCCACATCGGCACGACCACGGTGACGGCGAGCCCGAGGACACCGGCGGTGGTGCCGGCGGCGAGCACGATCCACGCGGTGTCGGGCAGGGCGGCGACGTCGTCCTGCCGGCCGTCGGCGAGCACGGCGAACGCGACGTACGCGCCGGCGACGACGAGGCTGTTGACCAGCGGCATCACCGCGGGCGCCACGAACCTGCGGTGCGCCTGCAGCGTGCCGCCGAGGACGACAGCCACGCCGTAGATCGCAATCTGCGGCAGGAACATCGCCAGCATCGGCGCGCCCGTGGCCACCACCGTCGAGGCGGCACACCCGTCCGCCCCGCTCGGCACCAGCAGCCGCATCACCGGGCCGGTCACCGCCAGCCCGACGACGACGAGCGGCACGGTCACGACGAGGGTCCAGCTGAGCAGCGCCGACACCGTACGGTCGGCGTACGCCCGGTCGCCGCGGGCGATCGGGCCGGCGAGCACCGGCACGACGACGCTCGCCAGCGCGCCACCGGCCACGATCTCGAACACGACGTTGGGCACCTGGTTCGCCGTCGCGTACGCCGTGCCGAGACACGTCTGGCCGACGGTGTGCGAGAAGACCAGCCAGCGTCCGAAGCCCGCCACCCGGGCGAGGATCGTGATGACACCGATGACGAGCGCCGCACCCGCGATGCCCCCGAGCAGCCGGCCGCGGACCAGCGCCGCCCCGTCGGAGGGTGGCGCCGGCTCGTCCGGCGAGCTCACCGCGGTCGCCGGCCCAGGTCGTCGAGCGCACGCAGCGGAGCGGTGCGCTCGATCACCCGGGTGAAGCTCACCACTTCGCTCGCGGCCGTGAGCCCGACGGCACCCAGCAGCAGGCAGACCCGCGCGCGCCGCGACAACCCGGCGGTGGCGGCGAGTGCCAGCAGGGCGCCGAGGGCGTTCGCGCCGGCGTCGCCGAGCATCGCCTGCTCGTCGAGGTCGACGGAGACGAGCCCGAGGGCGGCACCGACGGGAGCGGCGGCCACATCACCGGCCACGCCGGAACCGGCGAGCACGGCGGGCGCGTGCAGCAGGACGACCTTCAGCGCGCGTCCCGGCCGCAGGTCGAACAGGTTGACGAGGTTGGCCCCGGCGGCGATGAACAGGCCGCCGAGCGCGATGTCGACGGGCCGGCGGTGCACGACGGCGGCCGCGGCGAGCCCGCCGACGCCGATGCCCGCGATCTTGACCATCCCCGTCGTCACCTCGCCGTGGGCGAGCGCCCCCAGGTGACCGCGGAACCCGCGGGAGTCGCCGGAGCCGGCGAGATCGTCGTACGCGCCGACAGCAGCCGAACCGAGACCACACAGCACACCCGCCACGCGGACGCGCGACGAGATGCCGGGAACGGCGACGAGCGCCGCCGTCGCCCCCAGGGCCGCGGCCGGTCCCTCGAGCAGGGTGACCGGCTCACCGCGGTGGTTGGTGCGCGCCCACGTCTTCTCACCCGCGGGCGGACGCGCGACGAGCGCACGGTAGGCCACCCGCGCGGCGACCGCACCGGCCGTCACCAGGGCGGCGCGACGCAGCAGGCGCCAGCCGACCTCTCGAGCGGACATCGTCATCCCTTCGACACGCGGGACAGAAGGAGACGAGGTTACGGGCTCTTCGTCGGCGACACGGCGGGGGTCGGCGCCACGTTGTCCGCGCCGGTGCCGGACCCCCACTGCCCCGGCTTGCCGCCCGCGTCGAGCGCGAGTGCCAGCACGGTGACGACGAAGCCGGACGGCGCGTCGAGGTTGTCGACGGTGGACACCGACTTCTTCACGTCGTCGTCACCGCGCAGCGCGGAGACCACGCCCTCCGGGCCGGCCGAGTCGGTCGGCGCGGTGAGCACGCTGCCCGTGCCGCTCTCGTCGAGGTGCTTGGCGAGCGTGACGATCGCGTTGTTGCCGGCCGACGCCTGGTTCTCCGCGTAGGCAGTCGCGGGACCGACGACGATCGCCATCGAGGCGCGCTCCGACGGGCTGCCGCCGACGTCGAGGAAGTTCGCCTCCTCGAACGCCTCAAGCGTGCCGGTCGACGTGTCGTCGCTCTTGCCGAGCTTGGACTGGTCCTTGGTCAGCAGCGCGTTGCCGAGCAGCAGACCCGCACGCTCCGCCGGCACGGCGTCGGCGGGCACGTCGATCTGCGTGGTCTTGGCCAGGGTCTCGGTGAGGCCGCCGAGGACGCCCACCTGACCCTTGTCGATGTAGCCCTTCTTCAGCGTGACCGTGCCGGTGACGGTGCCGCCGGCCTGCTTCACGCCGGCGGAGACCTGCTCGGTCTGGTCGCTCTCCGCGCCGGGTGCCTGCACCAGGACGATCCGCTTCCCGCGGAGCTCGCCGGCGAGCAGCTTCGGCGCCATGGCGTCGACGAAGCCCTGGCTCGCCCGCTCCTGCGACTGCAGGACGAGCAGCTGCTGGCGCAGGTCGGCGTTCTTGTTCCTGAGGTCGTCGGCGGTCTTCCTCGTGCCTTCGAGCACCGGCTTCTCGAGCACGGTGCTGCCGAGGACGAGGCCGGTGGCGAGCGCCAGGAAGACGGCCATCAGGGAGATGATGTGGTAGCGAAAGTCAATCACGAGAAGAGCCCACTGATCAGGTACTGGATCTGGTCCCAGAGGTCGGATAGCCACGCGCCGAACACGCCGCCGATCGGCGTGATCGCACCGGCGACGAGGATCGTGACGAGGCAGGAGATGGCGAGCAGGATCAGCGCCCACGCCGAGATGCGGCTGCGGTACAGCCTGCTCACGCCCTTGGCGTCGACGAGCTTGCCGCCGACGCGCAGGCGAGTGAGGAACGTGCTGGCCATGCCGGCACGCCCCTTGTCGAGGAACTCCACGAGCGTGGCGTGGGAGCCGACGGCGCAGATGAGGCTCGCGCCGCTGTCGTCGGCCAGGAGCATCGCGATGTCCTCGCTCGTGCCGGTCGCGGGGAACACCACGGCGTCGACGCCCAGCTCCTCCACCCGGTGCAGGCCGGGCGCGCGCCCGTCGCGATAGGCGTGGACGACGACCTCGGCGCCGCTCGTGAGCGCGCGGTCGGACACCGAGTCCATGTCGCCCACGATGAGGTCGAGGCCGTAGCCGGAGTCGAGCAGCGCATCGGCGCCCCCGTCGACGCCGATCAGCACCGGCCGGTACTCCCTGATGTAGGGGCGCAACGTCTGCAGGTCCTCGCGGTAGTGGTACCCGCGGACCACGATCAGGCAGTGCCGGTTGCGGAGCTTGGTCTTGATCGTCGGGATGCCGACGCCGTCGAGCAGCAGCTCGCGCTCCCGCCGCAGGTACTCCATCGTGTTGGCGGCGAACGCCTCGAGCTGCACCGACAACCCGGACCGCGCGTCGACCATCGCCTCCTTGACGGTGGTCTCCGTCTGCTCCACGCCGGTGGCGACGAGACGCTTGCCGACGTGCAGGCCGTCACCGTCGACGCGGATGCGGGTGCCGTCCTCGACGGTCGCCATGACCTCGTCGCCGACCTGGTCGAGCAGCGGGATACCCGCCTGGACGATGATCTCGGGCCCCAGGTTGGGATAGCGCCCGCTGATGCTCGGCGAGGCGTTGACCACCGCCGCCACCCGGCAGCCGACCAGCGCCTCGGCGGCCACCCGGTCGATGTCGATGTGGTCGATGACGGCGATGTCGCCCGGACGCAACCGCTTGGTGAGGTCCTTGGTACGCCGGCCTACGCGAGCGACCCCGCTGATGCCGGGGAGTCGTTCGGGACGGTTTCTGCGTAGCGTCGGAACCTTCATCGCGTACTCATCCTGCCATGCGGTGCGGGCCGGGGCGTGCATCACACGCCCCGGGCACGTTGATATCAGCCGGGCAGGCGGGAGGGCCGGCGACGACTCAGAGGCTGGGGAACCAGAGCTTGATCTCCCGCGCGGCCTCCTCGGTGTCGCCAGAGGCGTGGATGAGGTTGCGCACCGGGCGGGTCTCGTCGTTGGCCAGGTCGGCGGAGTCGGAGCTGTAGTCGCCACGGATCGTGCCGGGGTCGGCGGAGACCGGCAGGGTGCTGCCGACGAGCTTGCGCACCGTCTCGACGGCACGGTTGCCGGACAGCACCATCGGCACCAGCGGCCCGCTGCCCATGAACTCCACGAGCCAGGCCCGCACCTGCTGACCGATCGCGATCGCGTCGTCGGTGCCGAGCTTCTCGGTGGCCGAGAGGCCCAACCGCTCGTAGTCGGCCAGGGTCTTGCCGCCGACGGCGCCGAGCCAGTCGTCGCTGCGCGGGTAGTGGTCGTCGATGATCGCGTTCTCGTCGCGCGACACGCGAATCTGCTCGAGCCGCAGGCCACACCGCTCGAACCTCGCGATGATCTCGCCGGTCAGGCCGCGCGCGTACGCGTCGGGCTTCAGGATGACCAGGGTCTTCTCGTACACGCTCGCGGCGTCCTTTCGGAACGGGTCTTTCCGGGGAAGGTAGGTCGGGCGATCCTAACCGGCCAGGAACCGACCGCTGTCCCCCCTACCGTGGTCGTCATGACCGCACCCGCACTCTCCTGGGCCGACGTCTGCGCCAGGCGGCTGGCCAGGCACGGGCTCGCCGCGCCAGGCGCCGTCGAGCCGGCCGACGTCGCCGGCCGGATCTGCGGCGCCCACGCGCAGATCATCACCGCCGGCGAGCTGTCCCTCGGCATCCGCACCACGGGGACGACCCGGGCCGGTGTCCGCGCCGCCCTGTGGAGCGAGCGCAGCCTGGTCAAGACGTACGGGCCGCGCGGCACCGTCCACCTGCTGCGGACCGCGGACCTGGCCATGTGGACCGGAGCCCTCGCCGCGGTTCCGCAGGCACCGGGCGGCTGGCCCGACGAGGTCCGGCTCACGCACGACCAGACCGAGGAGGTCGTGCAGGCGATCGGTGCGGCGCTGCGCGACGACGAGCTCACGGTCGACGAGCTCGACGAGGCGGTCGCGGCGTCCGCGGGGCCGTGGGCGGCCGACCCGGTGCTGCCGGCGTGGGAGAGCAACTGGCCGCGGTGGCGGCAGGCGATGCACACCGCTGCGCACCGCGGGGCGCTGTGCTTCGGCGCCAACCGCGGCCGCAGGGTGACCTACACCCACCCGCACCGCTGGCTGCCCGGCTTCACCCCGCTCGACGGGCCCACCGCCCTGCGCCGACTCGTGCACGACTACCTCCACGCGTACGGGCCCGCGACACCCGCCCAGTTCGCGCGGTGGCTCGCCGCGCCCACCCCGTGGGCCGTGGACCTGTTCGAGCAGCTCGCCGGCCAGATCGTCCCGGTCGACGTCGACGGCGACGTCGCCTGGCAGGTCGCGGGCGACGACGCAGCCACGGAGCCGCCGCGGGGCGTGCGGCTGCTGCCGTACTTCGACGCGTACGCCGTCGGCTGCCATCCGCGCGAGCGCGTCTTCCCCGGGGCGGCCGCGGACCGGGCGCTGTCCGGCGGCCAGGCCGGCAACTTCCCGGTCCTGCTGGTCGACGGCGTCGTCGCGGGCGTCTGGCACCAGCGCCGCGCCGGCCGCCACCTGCACGTCACCGTCGAGCCGCTGCGCCGGCTGACCGCGGCACACCGACGCGCCCTCGACGTCCAGGTCGCGAGGATCGGCACGTTCTTCGGCGCGGAGCCCGAGCTCACCATCGGTGAGGTGACCGTCGGCGGCCACCGCTGACCCGCCCGCCCGTCAGGCGCGGCCGCTGCGGTCGCTCGCGGCCATCGTGAGCAGCTCGTCGGCGTGTGCCCGGCCGAGCTCGGAGTCCTCCAGGCCGGCCAGCATCCTGGCGAGCTCGCGGACGCGGCCCGGGTCGTCGAGCACGGTCACACCGCTGGTGGTGAACGCGCCGTCGGCGTCCTTGCGGACGAGCAGGTGGCGGTCGGCGAACGCCGCCACCTGCGGCAGGTGGGTCACCACGATCACCTGCGACGTGGCCGCGAGGCGGGCCAGCCTGCGGCCGACCTCGACCGCGGCCTTGCCGCCGACGCCCGCGTCGACCTCGTCGAAGACGAACGTGGGCACGGGATCGGCGCCGGCGAACACGACCTCGACGGCGAGCATCACCCGGGACAGCTCGCCGCCCGACGCACCGCGGTGCAGCGGCCTGGCCGGCGCGCCCGGGTGTGGCGTCAGCAGCATCTCGACGTCGTCGCGGCCGTACGCCCCGCGGCGGTCGCCAGGCGTGACGGTGACCTCGACCTTCGCGTCCGGCATGGCCAGGTCGGTGAGCTCGGCCGACACCTGCTCGGCGAACCTGCGCGCCGCCTTGGTGCGCGCCTTGGTGAGGCGCTCCGCGAGGTCGTCGAGCTCGGTGTCGAGCCGCTGGGCCTCGGCGCGCAGCTCCTCGATCCGCTCGTCGTCACCCTCCAGGCCGGCGAGCCGGGCGGCGGCGTCGCGTGCCCACGCCAGGACGGCGTCGGCGTCGTCGCCGTACTTGCGGGTCAGGGCGGTGATCGCCGCGCGGCGATCCTGGACGCCGTCGAGGCGGGTGGGGTCGGACTCGACCGACGCGGCGTACGACGCCAGGTCGGCGCCGACGTCGGCCAGCAGGTAGCCCGCCTCGGCCAGCCGGTCGGAGATCTCGGCGAGCTGCGCGTCGTGCTCCCGCATCACCTCGAGGGCATGCCGCGCCGAACCGACGAGGGCGGACGCGTCGATCCCCTCCGGCTCGAGCGCCGGGTCGCCGAGCAGCGCGGTGTGCGCCTGTTCAGCGGCCGTGCGCAGCGCGTCGGCGTGCTCGAGGCGCTGCGCCTCGGCAGCCAGCTCGGTGTCCTCGCCGGACCTCGGGTCGACCCGCTCGACCTCGGTGAGGCCGAGCCTGAGCAGGTCGGCCTCCTGGGCACGTTCGCGCGCACGGGTGGTCAGCTCGGTCAGCTCGGCCGTGACGGTGCGGTGCTGGTCGTAGCGTTCCTGGTACTGAGCGAGCGGCTTCGCGACCGCCGGTCCGGCGCACTTGTCGAGCGCCGCCCGCTGCCGCGCCGGTTGGAGCAGCCGCTGCTGGTCGGCCTGGCCGTGGACCGCCACGAGGTCGGCACCCACCTCCGCCAGCAGCGAGGCGGGCACAGCACGACCGCCGAGGTACGCGCGGGACCGTCCCTCGGCGCCGACGGTGCGCGCGACGATCAGCACGTCGTCGTCGAGCTCGCCGCCCGCCTCGACGGCACGTGCGGCCACCTCGCCGTCGGCGCCGACGACGAGCCTGCCCTCGACCGCGACCTTGGCGTGGCCGGACCGCACCCGCCCGGCGTCGGCACGTCCGCCGAGCAGCAGGCCGAGCGCGGTCACCACCATCGTCTTGCCTGCGCCGGTCTCGCCGGTCAGCACCGTGAGCCCCGGTGCGAGGTCGAGTGCCGCCTCGTCGATCACGCCGAGGCCCTCGATGCGTACCTCTTCGAGCATCAGCCACCCACCGCGTCGTCGATCTCCTTGTCGTCGGCGACCTGTCCACGCCAGCCCTGCACGGGCAGCCCGAACTTCGCCACCAGGCGGTCGCTGAACGGGTGCGGGTGCAGCCGCGCCAGGAGGACGGGCAGCTCGCCGCGACACACCTCGACCCGCGCACCCGGTGCCAGCTCGACCGCCCGCCGCCCGTCGCACCACATGACGCCGTGCGTGGTGCGGTCGGGCACCAGCTGCACGGTGATCGACGAGTCGGGCGCGACGACGAGCGGGCGGGCGAACAGCGCGTGCGCGCTGATGGGGACCACGAGCAGCGCGTCGACCTCGGGCCACACCACGGGACCGCCGCACGAGAACGCGTACGCCGTCGAGCCGGTCGGCGTCGCGCACACGACGCCGTCGCAGCCCCAACGCGACAGCGGGTGGCCGTCGACGCCCACCATGAGCTCGAGCATCCGCTCGCGCTCGGCCTTCTCGACCGACGCCTCGTTGAGCGCCCAGGTGCGGTAGACCTCGTCGCCGTCGCGGAGCACGCGGACGTCGAGGGTGGTGCGCTCCTCGACGTCGTAGCGCGCGTGGACGATCCGGTCGAGCAGGGTGCTCAGGTCGTCGCGCTCGGCCTCGGCGAGGAAGCCGACGTGGCCGAGGTTGACGCCGAGCAGCGGAGTGCCCGCCGGCCTGGCCAGCTCGGCCGCGCGCAGCAGCGTGCCGTCGCCACCGAGCACGATCACCAGCCGCGCACCGCTCGCGGCGCCCGGCCCGGACTCGACGACCTCCACCCCGGCGACATCGAGTTCGGCGGCCTCGGCGTCGAGGACGCGTACCGGCACGCCGCCGTCGCGCAGGTGGTCGACGAGCAGCTGCGTGCTGCGTACCGCCGCCTGCCGGCCGGTATGGGCGACGAGCAGGACGGGCGCTGCCGGGTCGGCTGGTGGTGGGCTCACGCGCTGGCACCCACGACGCGCGAGACGAGATCGCCGGGAACGGAGTCGGGTCCGCCGCGGACCCAGAGCAGGTACTCGACGTTGCCGCGGACGCCGGGCAGGTCGCTCCCGACGAGGCCACCGACACCGAGGTCGAGCTCGTGCGCGGCCGCGACCACGCCGTCGACGGCCTCCCGGCGCAGCCGGGGCGATCTGACGACCCCGGTGGACCTGAGCGCCCGCCGGCCCACCTCGAACTGCGGCTTCACCAGGAGCACGAGGTCGGCCCCGGGTTCGCAGCAACCGACCAGCGCCGGCAGGACGAGCGTGAGCGAGATGAACGACAGGTCGGCGACGACCAGCGCGACCGGGCCGCCGATCGCGTCGGGCGTGAGGTCGCGGACGTTGGTGCGCTCGTGCACGCGCACCCGGGGGTCGTCGCGCAGCGCGTCGGCGAACTGGCCGTGCCCGACGTCGACGGCCACGACCTCGGTGACGCCGGCCCTCAGCAGCACGTCGGTGAAGCCTCCGGTCGACGCTCCCGCGTCGAGCGCGCGACGGCCCGCGACGTCGAGCCCGTCACCGGCGAACGACTCCAGGGCCGTGGCGAGCTTCGCCCCGGCTCGGGAGGCGTACGCGGCGCCCACGTCCCCCGACACGTCGATCGCGGCCCCGGTCGGCACCGCCCGCGCAGGCCTGGTCGCCGGGTGTCCGCCGACCGAGACCCGGCCGGCCGTCACGAGGTCCTGCGCCTGACGTCTCGACCTGGCCAGCCCCCGGCGAACCAGCTCGAGGTCGAGCCGGCTGGACGTCGTCATCGCGGGCCGTCGGTGTCTCGATCGAGGTCGGCGAGGACGTCCTGCAGACCGCTGTGCGCCTGGTCGTACGCGCTCACGTGCTCCTCCGTCGGCCGCCCGCCGAGGTCGCGCAACGGACCGACCGCCTCGTCGACCCGCGGCTCCCCCGTCTCCGGCGGCGCCGGCATGCTCGGGTCGGCGGCGGCCGGCGCCTCGACGGCGACCGGCTCGTCCTCTACGGCCGGCGCCTCGTGGACGACCTGGCTCTCCGCCACGACCGGCTCGGGCGCCTCCGGCGGCTCGCCGACCGGTGACTGCTCGTCGACCGGATCGACCCCGCCACCGAACGCGCTCTCGCCCTCTGCCTCGGTCACGTCGACCGCTCCCTCCTGCCCCGTGGGTGCCCGTGCTTCGCCGCCAGCACGGTACCCGTTCGCGCGGACGGACGTCCGACATCCCACCAGGCATGCCGGCGAGCCGCTAACGTCCATCCCAAGATCCCCATCATGACGGGAGGGCGTGGGATGGCCACACTCGAGGAGTGCCGGCAGGCGATCACCGGTCTCGCCGACCGGATGAGCTCGTCGGACGGCAAGCCGGGTCTCGGCGACCGTACCCTGAGCGCCCACGTCACCGATCTCGACGTGACGTTCAGCGGTGCGTTGCGCGACGGCAGCCTGGTCGACGTCACGACCGACGCGCAGGACCAGAAGGCGCAGATCAGGCTGGCGTCGAGCAGCGACGATCTCGTCGCCATGGCCGACGGCAAGCTCGACCTCGCCAAGGCCTGGCTGGCCAAGCGGATCAAGATCGAGGCGAGCATGATGGACCTGATCAAGCTCAAGACGATGTTCTGACCGCACGGCCGGGGTGACCGAGCGAACATGGCGATCATGGTTACCGGCAAGTAACTTTGATGGGGATGCCACGTTCAGTAGGAGGCCCCATGGGCGCCCCGCACCGGCCCACCCGCCCGGAGCCCGACCGGCCCGCGCCGGCACCGGGCCCGTTCGAACGTGCGGCCGATGCGGCCCGTGACGGCCTTCATGCCCTCAAGCCGCGGTTGCGCGGCTGGCTGCACACGGGCATGGCACCCGTCGTGCTCGCCGGCGGCGTCGTCCTCGTCGTGCTCGCACCGAGCCCGCTGGCCCGCCTCGCCGCGGTGATCTATGCGATCACGTCGCTGCTGCTGTTCACCGTGTCGGCGGTGTACCACCGGGGCCGGTGGTCGCCGCGCGTGCTCGCCGTCCTGCGCCGGCTCGACCACTCGAACATCTTCCTGATCATCGCCGGCACCTATACCCCGATCGCGCTGCTCGCCATGCAGGGCGGGCCGCGCATCGCGGTCCTGGTCGTCGTCTGGACCGGTGCGGTGCTGGGCGTCGTCTTCCGCATCTTCTGGCTGAGCGCGCCCCGCTGGCTCTACACGCCGCTGTACGTCGGTCTCGGCTGGGTCGCCGTCTTCGTCCTGCCGCAGATCCTCGGCGGCGGCGGTACGGCCGCACTGGTCCTCGTGCTCGCCGGCGGGCTCGCGTACACACTCGGCGGTCTCGTGTACGCACTCAAGCGGCCGCGGCTCAACCCGCACTGGTTCGGCTTCCACGAGGTGTTCCACGCGCTCACGGTGGTCGGCTACACGGCGCAGTACATCGCGGTGTCGTTCGTCACCTACCGCGTCGCCTGACGACCGGCGACCGTAGCGGAGTCGTCCGGGCCCGGCGATGCGAGACTGTCCTGATGCTCATCCGCACGCTCGACGAGGTGCTCGGCACCCCGCGCGACGTCAACTGGACCAACGGCACGAGCCGCCGCCTGCTCGTCGCCGACGACGGGCGCGGCTACACGGTCACCGACACCTACGTCCGTCCCGGCACGACGACGCTGCTGCGCTACGACAACCATCTGGAGTCGTGCTACTGCATCGAGGGCAGCGGCCGCGTCGAGTCCGGCGACGCCGTCTTCGACCTCGGCCCTGGCACGCTGTACGCACCGGAGAAGGGCGAGGAGCACCGGTTGAGCACCACCGGGGGCATGCGGCTCATCTGCGTGTTCACCCCCGCGCTCACCGGCGACGAGAACCACCGGCACGGGCCCGGCCAGCCCTCGGGTTACTGACCGCCGCGCGCGCCTCCCGGCTGGGGTCCCCGGTCGTGGCGCCCACCCCCGCTGGGGTCCCTGGCGGGGGCCCTCACCCCGGTTGGGGTCCCCAGCGGGGGCAGGGGCACTGGCCGGGGACCCCAGCCGGGTTGGGTCGCCCACCGGTTCCCGGCGAGCGTCAGACCTGCCGCGCTCACCGCAGCACGTCGAGCGCCGGGTCGATCACCGGCGGCTCGGTCGCCGACCACGCCGCGGCACAGGTCACCCGCAGCGCGTCGTCGTACCCGCCGTCGCCGTCGAGCCGCACCACGCCGTCGTCGACCGTGGCGGTCCAGCCGCCGCACGTCCAGCCGCCGTCCGTGCCGACCACCTCCGGGTAGGGCCGCAGCAGGCCGGCGAGGTCGCTCGCGACGTAGGTCGGCCGGCAGGACGCGTCGGCGCGCAGCAGGTCCGCCGGCCGGGTCACCCCGGTCATGACGAGCAGGCTGTCGCTGCCGGCGCGGACGGCTCCCGCGATGTCGGTGTCGAGCCGGTCGCCCACGACGAGGGGCCGGCGGGCACCCGTGCGCTGGACGGCCTCCTCGTGCAGGGCGGGCTCGGGCTTGCCGGCGGAGATCGGCTCGACGCCGGTGGCATGGCGCAGCACCTCGACGAGCGACCCGTTGCCCGGCAGCGGGCCGCGAGGGCTCGGCAGCGTGCGGTCGAGGTTCGACGCGACGAACAGCGCACCGGCGCGGAGCGCGATCGCGCCCTCGGCCAGCCGGGCGTAGTCGAGGTCGGGGGCGAACCCCTGCACGACCGCGACCGGGTCGTCGTCCGCCGAGTCGACGGGGCACAGGCCGCGTTCCTCGAGCGCGGACCGCAGGCCGACGCCGCCGACCACGAGCACCGCCGAGCCCGGCGGAACCTTGCCGGCGAGCAGCCGCGCCGCCGCCTGGGCGGCGGTGACCACGTCGGAGGCCGTCGCGTCGACACCGAGACGCCGCAGCGACTCCGCGACCGTCTCCGGCGTACGCGAGGCGTTGTTGGTCACGAACGCCACCCGGGTGCCCGCACTCCTGACCGCCGCGATGGCGTCGACGGCACCGGCGACGGCGTGGTCACCGACGTACACCACCCCGTCCAGGTCGAGCAGGACCGTGTCGTACGCCTCGCGCAGTGCTGACTGCCTCCGGCGGTCTTGCGACAGCGGCACGGCGCTCGCCGCGAGCGGCGACCCCCGATCGTCCGCCGTCACCCCTGCCGCTCCCTGGTCGCGCGCGCCGCCCGGAGCGCGGTGCGGTACTGCATGCGTTCGGGTCGCAGGCCCACCGCGACCGCGAGATGCTCGACCGCCCGGTCGAGCTCGCCGTTGCGCGTCGCCGCGAGACCGAGCCCGAACCGTGCGTAGTCGTCGACCGGGTTCTCCTCGACGATGATCGCGAAGTTCTCCGCGGCCTCGGCATAGCGACCGGCGTCGAACTGCGCGCGGGCGAGAGCCTCGCGGACGCTGTGCGACGAGGGCTCGGCGTCGGCGGCGCGCTCGAACAGCTGGAGTGCGGCCGCCGGACTGCCCGCGTCGAGCAACGACAGACCTCGCTGGTACCACTCGTAGACGCCACCTGAAGGTGGTTGCCGATCGCCGGCGAACTCCGGCCCTGACCTCTCGGCCCCCGACATGGCACCTCCTCCGCGCTGCCCTCCCATCCTCCCAGAGACCGGCGGTCGATCGAAGGGATCGCCGGTTGTGTCACCGATCTCCGTAGGATGCGGGAATGTCGAGCGGACGCACCGTGGGACGCCCCGCGGCACCCCAGACGGACGAGGCGACGGCGGGCACCGGTCTCGTCGTCCGGCCGTTCCGCGGCGTGCGCTACTCCCCCGCGGCGGTCGATCTCGCGGCCGTCACCACGCCTCCGTACGACGTCATCGACGACGCCGAGGCGCGGCGGCTGGAGAGCCGGGAGCCACACAACATGGTGCGGCTCGTGCTGCCGGAGACCGGTGCGCCCTCGGTGGAGGCGCGCTACGCGCGAGCGGCCACCCTGCTGCGTCAGTGGCTCGACTCCGGGGTGCTGGTGAGAGACGAGACGCCGACCCTTTACGTGTACGAGGAGCGAGGTGACGACCGGGTGCAGCGCGGCCTGCTCGGCGGCATCGGGCTGCGTGCACCGCACGACCGGGTGATCCTGCCGCACGAGGACGTCCATCCGGTCCCCGTCGCCGACCGGTTGGCGCAGATGCGTGCCACCGGCGCGAACCTCGAGCCGATCTACCTGCTCGCGCAGGGCATGGGTGCCGCGACCGAGGTCATCGCCGACGTGGTGGCCCACGACCGCCCCCTGGCGAGCACCGGCGATCGAACGGATGCCGCGTACCGGCTGTGGGGCGTCAGCGACCCCGACCGGTTGCGCGTCGTCGCCGACGCCCTGCGCCGACGCCAGGTGCTCATCGCCGACGGCCACCACAGGTACGCCGCGTACCGGCGGCTGCAGGCCCACCACCGCGACGCCGGCCACGGCGCCGGTGCGTGGGACTTCGGTCTCGCGCTCGTCGTCGACACCGAGGCGTACCCGCCGACCCTGCAGCCCATCCACCGCGTGCTCGACCGCCGGACTCCGGCGGACGTCCTCGCCGCCCTGCCGGCCAGCTTCGCCGTGCACGACGCGGGGACCGGCCTCGACGCTGCGCTCGACGCCCTGCGCGCGGCGGCCGGGGGCTCCACCGACCACCACCTCGTGATCGCCGGCGACGGCGCCTACCGGCTGCTGTCGCTCCCGCGTGCGGCGGTCGACGGCGTGCTGCCGCGAGAACGCTCCGCCGCGTGGCGCGCGCTCGACGTGACCGCGGTGCACCGTGCCCTGATCGACGAGGTGCTCCGGGTGCCGGACGACGACCAGGTGTTCGTACACGGCGCGGCCGCGGCCGTGCGGCTGGCCACCGAACGACACGGCACCGCCCTGCTGCTGCGACCGCCGAGCGTCGCCGACGTCTTCGCGGTGGCCGCCGCCGACGAACGGATGCCCCGCAAGTCGACGTCGTTCGGCCCGAAGCCGCGTGGGGGCGTCGCCCTGCGCCTGCTCGACTGACGACCGCTCGACTCAGTCGGCTGCCTTGGCCACCCGCTTGGCGTGCCGCGCGACGATCTCGTGCCGGCTGACCGGCAACCCGCCCGAGCGGTAGAACCGCCGGTGCACGGGGCCCTCGACCTCCACGATGTCGCCGGGGCGCCAGCGCAGCACCTGACGCCTGATCCCCGCGCGCCAGGCCGAGCAGTCGAGCGTGTCGACCGTCGTGACCCGCCGCCCGTCCGGCCGCGCCGGCAGGTCGGTCGGGTCGCGTGGCACGATCACGCGCCAGGTGACGATCTCGGCACCACTGGGCAGCTCGCGTGCCTGCGGTGCCCCCGCCAGCCGGCCCCGCAGGCGTATCTCGTTGACCGCCTCCGCGGCGGCCTCGTCCGGGCCTTCACCCATGGTCGTCCTCCCTTCGTCGGGAGGTCCATCGTCGACCCGCCGAGGCGTCGCGGACTGCCGCCGCGGTCGACCTGGGGACGGCCGCGGACAGCGTCCACAGATCCCTCAGGCGTCCTCGTCGAGGTCGACGATCCCGTCGGGGTCGTCGACCTCGACCGGGTCGGTGGGCGGCTCGTCGCCGCGCAGGGCCGCCAGCCGGTTCGCGGCGTCGGTCTCGCCTTCCCGGTCGGCCGACTCGACCCGTTCGAACCACTCTGCTGCCTCGTCGGTGCGACCGGCCGCCGCGAGGGCGTCGGCGTACGCATACCGCAGCCGCAGCTGCCACGCCGCCCGGGTCCGGGCCCGCAGCTCGGGAACCTGCAGCATGACCACCGCCGCGTCGGGCTGGCCGAGGTCGCGCCTGGCGCCCGACGCCACGATGAGCATCTCGATCCGCTGGGTGTCCTCGAGGCGCGCCGCCTCGGTGGACGAGGCCAGTGCCAGTGCCCGCTCCGGCCGGCCGAGCCCTCGCTCGCAGTCGGCGATCATGGGCAGCAGCTCGTCGCTCCCGCTCATCCTGCGGGCCGCGCGGAGCTCGCGAGCGGCCTCGGCCCAGTGGCCGGCGGCGTACGCGGCTATGCCACAGATCTCCCGCACCACGCCGATCCGGCTGCCACGGCGCGTGGCGGCCTGGGCGTGCCGGTACGCGGCCTCGGGATCGTCGGCCAGCAGCCGCTCGGCGGCGGCCAGGTGGGCGCCTATCCGGTCGGCGAGCTCCTTGGGCAGTGTGCGGAGCTCCTGCCTGACCTCGCGGCGCAGGTCCGTGGCGTCGACGCCCTCGAGCGGGGCAGGCTCGTCCGCCGGCGGACGCCGCCGAACGTCCCGGTCCCGGGGATCGGCACTCCGGCGATCGTCCCGGCCGGGTCGTTCCTTCCCTCGGGGCCCGCTGACCGGCCGGCCACGGCCGGCCGGTGGACGCCGATCGCGCCCGCCCCGGCCGCCGTCGGATCCGCCACCGGGCTCCCACCAGCGTCCGCCGCGGTCCGGCCCGTCGGTGTGACCGGCGCCGGACCTGCCGCTTCCCCCGCGAGCGCCCGGCGCTCCCGCGCCTCGACGGTCACCGGGACCGCGGCCGGTACCTCCGCGCTCGCCCGAGCCGCGGGCACCGGGACGCCCCGTGCTCTTGCGGTGATCGGCTCCGCCGTCACCGCTCCTCGAGCCTCGCGTCCCGCCGGCGGGACGGCCGCGACCGCTCCCACCAGCAGCGTCACCCGACTCCCGCCGCGCGTCGCCTCGCCCGGCGGCCCGTCCACGATCACCGCCGGACGCTCCGCCACCGCGTCCGCCCGCCGGCGCACTCCCACCTCGTGGTCCAGTGCCGCCCCGAGACCCTGCGCTCCCTCGAGAACCTGTGCCGCCCCGAGCACCGCCTTGGCCGCGCCCACCCGCCGTGCCGCCTCCGGCACCGCCCGGTCCACGCCCGCGAGCTCCGCCGCCACCGGCACCCCGATCGCCCGCCTCGCCGTCGCGCCGGCGCGCGCCACCGCGATCGTCGCCCCGCGCGCCACCCGCACCACGGCCGGCGCCAGGCCCGCGACCACTCGACGTACCACCCGCACCACGGCCACCCGAACGCCCAACAGAGCCGCCGCGGCCGTCTCCCGACCGCCCGCCGGCCGGTCCCCCTCGACGAGGACCCTGACCGGGTCGCTCACCCCGCGGCGCATCACCGCGGCCGGCGCCACCGGTGGGCCGACCGCCGGAGCCACTCCTGCCGCCCCGCCCTCGCCCACCCGGGCCGTCGTGTCGGCGTCCGTGACCCCGCTGCGGGTCATCCTCGGCAGTCATCCCTCACCTCTCGTCGAACCGCGCCAGGACGCAACAAAGGGCCATCCCAGCCGGGATGGCCCTTTGTAAAGAATGCACGGCGGCGACCTACTCTCCCACGCGGTCCCCCGCGCAGTACCATCGGCGCTGAAGGGCTTAGCTTCCGGGTTCGGAATGGGACCGGGCGTTTCCCCTTCGCTGTGACCGCCGTAACTCTATGGAGATGTGTGGTGGGCTTCCCGACCGCATCTCGGGAACCGCACAGTGGACGCGTAGCTTCTTTGTGCCAAGTCCTCGGCCTATTAGTACCGGTCCGCTGAACACATTGCTGTGCTTACACGTCCGGCCTATCAACCCAGTGGTCTAGCTGGGGGCCTTACCTGGTTAACCCAGTGGGAAACCTCATCTTGAAGCATGCTTCCCGCTTAGATGCTTTCAGCGGTTATCACTCCCGAACGTAGCTAACCAGCCGTGCTCTTGGCAGAACAACTGGCACACTAGAGGTTCGTCCGTCCCGGTCCTCTCGTA
>WHST01000128.1 GCA_009379955.1 Streptosporangiales bacterium
ACGCCTCCTCGATCGCGTACTCATCGAGCTCATTGATGACACCATCGGCCGACGCACGGTCGAGGGTCTTGTCAACAGGATCGAGCTTGCGCTCCGAATACGTGTCGGGCACCTGCTTGACGCAAACGACGATATTCATGCAGACGTTGCCTCCGCTAGAACAACGACGAGGCGACCTATCCCGGCAACCTTCGTCGGCAATCTTGCACGAACGCAGCAGCCCATGCCCAAATGACATCGGGGTTGATCGATCGCTATTTTACCCTGCACTACTCCGACGCACCACGCAAAGCCTAGTATTCACCGTTCGTGACTCGCGTCACCTCAGGAGTTGTCCTTGACGTCCTCGCTCCAGAAGCCGCCCTTCTCCAGAATCGAAATGGCCAATTCCGCACCCGATTCGATATGCGCGACCATCGCCTTCTCACTGGCATCGGCGCTCCGCGATGACAAGGCAGCGAAGATGGTCTCATGCTCGCGCCGGGCCTTGTTCTCCCAGTCTCTCGCGAATTCGTAGAACTTCGCCGGCATCGTGCTCGTGAGCTGGCGCAGAACGGATCTAAGCCTCCGAGAGGCCCCGGTTCGGTTGATGTGCCTGTGGAACAGGAAGTTCAGGCGACCCTGTTCCTCGGGATCGGTGGCCCGATTGAACTGGTCCAGCAAATCCCGTAGCAAGGCGAGGTCTTCGTCCGTCATCCGCGTCGCGGCGCGGCTGGCCGCACGTCCTTCCACCAGGCCGATCAGGACGTAGTGATCGTAGACGTCTTCCCGTGTCAACGGAGCCACGAAACATCCTCGGCGGGGCACGCTTATGACCAGTCCCTCGTTCTCGAGAGAGATGAGGGCCTCGCGGACCGGCAGTTTGCTCACGCCGAACTCCATGGCCATCAGGTCCTGGTCGATCCGCTGGTTGGGCTTAAGCCCGCCGGAGAAGATGGCGTGCCGGAGCCGGCCGGCGACGACCTCTTTCAAGGTCGGCGGAGATTGCCGCACGGTGGGTCTTTGGGCAACCCCGTCAGACGGCATAGCCTGGGCCTTCTTGGACTTCCTGGGCACGGTCAACGTCCCATCCACGTCAGTGGCGCATGCGCATGCGCCACTCGGTCGAGTCTTTCGTGGTCATCCGGCGGGCCTCGGGCCCACAAGCGCGCTCTCGCGTCGCCACCCCATCGTTCCAGCGACTCCCCGAGGATATCAACAATCAAAACTACGATCCTACGACCGCTTCGTGGTCACCCCGTCCCGGCATTCACGACGCCGACGGCTTGCGGTTCTTCAGCCTGTTGCGGGCGATGACCATGCGGTGGACCTCGGACGGCCCTTCCACGATCCGCCAGACCCGGCAGAGCCGGTAGAAGAACTCGATCGGCAGCTCCTTCGCCACCCCCAATCCACCATGGACCTGCAGGGCCTGGTCGGCGACGCGCGCCACCAGCTCAGTGGCCTTGACCTTGATCATCGACGCCTCGTAACGGATGTCACGGACACCCTGATCCAGCTTCCACGCCGCGTTGTACGCCATCATGCGCACCGCGTGGATGTCGGTCGTCGCGTCGGCGATCCACCACTGGATCGACTGGCGTGAGGCCAGAGGCGCACCGAAGGTCGACTTCGTGTTGGCCTGGTCGACCATCATCTGCAGCAGCCGTTCCGACGCCCCGAGACACCGCATGCCGATCTCGAGTCGGCGGACGCTGAACCTGTTCTGCAGCTCGGGGAACGCCCAGCCCACCGTGCCGAGCACCGCGCCGTCGTCCAGCTCGACGTCGTCGAAGGTGATCTCGCACGGGCGTTCCGCCACGATCGTCGCGATCCTCCGCTGGACGGTGACGCCGGGATGGTGCCGGTCGACGAGGAACGCGGTGATGCCGCCCTTGGAGCCGAGCTCCTTGTCGGTCTTCGCCAGCACGATCATGAAGCTCGACCAGTCTGCGCGGTTGATCCACATCTTGCGGCCGTTGAGGATCCACTTGGTCCCCTTCTTCACGGCGGAGGTCTGGATGCCGCTCGCGTCAGCACCCGCGTTCGGCTCCGTCACCGCGATGCATGCCGAGATCTCGCCGCGCGCGTACGGCTCGAGGTATCTGTCGCGCTGTTCAGGCGTGCAGACGGCCATCATCCAGTGCAGGTTCGGCGAGTCAGGTGGCAGCGTGAACGGCACCAACGAGTGGAAGGTCTCCTCGTGCACCATCATCTTGCCCAGCACGCTGATGTCCTGCCCGCCGAGCTCCTCGGGCACGTCGAGGCCCCACAGCCCCATCTTCCTGGCCGTGGCGACGAGGTACTGGTAGGTCTCGTACGGGATGACACCGTCAGGGTCGTTGGTGTAGTGCTCCCCCGGCTTGCCCTCGAAGGGCTCGGTGTCCATGCCGCGTTCCATCTCACCGGCGATCACCTGTGGTTCGAGCGGTATGAGCTCGCGGTCGGTGAACTTCCTCGCCGCGTCACGCATCGCCTCGAGCTCTTCAGGAATCGTGAAATCCATGCGGTCTCCTCCTCGTTCAGCGACGCGTCGGCCGGCGGTCGGCTGCGGTGTGTGGTGGACGGCTGCCAAGCAGGAGCGCGTTGTGCTCACCAAGCTCGGGTGCCGACTTGCGAACGTGTGCGGGCGTGCGCGACAGCGTGAACACCGAGCCGATGTGCCGCAACGGCCCGGCCTTCGGATGCGTCCTCGTCACGACCATCCCCCGCGCAGCGGTGTGCGCACCCTCGGCGATCTCCGACAGGCCCAGCGGAACGGCGGCGGGGACGCCGGCCGCCCAGCACGTCGCGACCACGTCCTCCGCTGCCCTCCGCCCCAGCCACGACCTGACGACGGCCTCGACCTCGTCGACGTGCTCCACCCGCGCCCGCGCCGTCGCGTAGTGCGCGGCGAACGCGAGCTCGGGATGCCCGGTGAGCTCGGCCAGGCGTGCCCATTGCTCGTCGGTCTCCACCGCGATCGCCACCGGACGGTCGCCGGTGGGGAAGAGATTGTGCGGCGCGTGGCGGCTATGCCGGTTTCCTAGCCGGTGCGCCCTTCCCGGCTGACCGGCGCGCCACCACTCCTCCTGGGTGGCCCAGACCGCCGTGTCGTACAACGTGGGGTCGACGTGCTGCTGCTCACCGGTGCGTTGCCGCGCAAGCAGTCCGGCCAGCAGCCCGACCGTGCCAGCACATGCGGTCAGCAGGTCGGCAATCGAAACGGCGACCTTCAACGGTTCCCGCTCCGGGAACCCGGTGAGGCTCATGATCCCCGAGAATGCCTGCGCGACGGTGTCGACCAGCTTGCGCCCGCCGTACGGGCCGTCCTGCCCGAAGCCGGTGAGTCCGCAGTAGACCAGGTCGCGGTGCCGCCCGAGCAGGTCCGCCGGGGCGAGCTGGTGGGCGGCGAGCGTCGACGGGGCCATGTTGGTGAGGAAGGCATCGGCGCCGGCGACTAGCTCGTGGATCCGCGCACGGTCGAGCGGATCGCCCATGTCCAGCGTGACGCCGAGCTTGTCGGTGTTGTTCAGGTAGTACAGGTAGCCCTGCCCGGCGACCTTCTGCGGCAGGTGCCGCGACCCCTCGCCCTTGCTCGGCTCGATCTTGACCACCGTGGCGCCGAGCATGCCGAGGAACCGGCCGACCAGCGGGCCGGCGGTGAGCGAGCAGACCTCGACCACTGTGACGGAGCGCAGCGGCCCGTCCTCGTCCCTCTTCCCATCCCTGGGACCCGGCGGCTGCCGGGTGCGCGGGCCGATCCACAACAACGCGGCGTCGACGGGACCGCTCTCCCCGCCGGAAAGTACCTGCGGTGTCGGGCTGTTCAGCCGGACGACGGGTCCGGCGACGATGCCGTCAGCGGTGGGAACCACCACGCCGTGATGCCTGGCCTGCGGATCGACGAGCGCCTCGTCGACCGTTGTGATCGGACCCACCGCGATGTCGGCCGCGCTGAGGTGGTTCGTGATGTGCTCGGTCGTGTGCCTCCTGGTCCACGCCTCGACGATCGCGTCGAGCTCGTCGACGTTGGCGACGCGGAGGCTCGAGTCGAGGAAACGTGAGTCCTCGGCGATCTCCGGCCGGCCGATCGCGTGTGCCAGGATCCTGAAGTGCGAGTCGCTCATCGTGCAGATGAGCACCCACCCGTCCAGGGTGCAGTACGAGTTCCACGGCGCCGCCATCGCGTGATGGTTGCCGATCTGGGTGAACCCGCGGCCGGTGAGGAAGTACCCGGGCAACAACGTGCCGAGGAACGCGATCAGGGAGTCGTGCTCAGCGTGGTCGACGAACTGGCCGAGACCGGACTCGGCCCTCTCGTAGAGCGCGGCCAGGATCGCAGCGGTGGCGAGCAGGGCGCCACCGCAGGCCGCGACGGGGATGCCGGCCCGCACCGGCGGGTCACCCGGGTAGCCGTTCGTCGTCATCATGCCCGTGACGGCCTGCACGGTGAGCTCGCTGCCCGGCGCGTCGCGCCAGGGTCCGGTCAGCCCGAATGGCGACAGGCATGCCACGACCACGTGCGGAGCCACCCGTCCGGGGTCACACAGGTCGAGGCCGACACCGCGCAGCAGCGCGAGCGTCTCTCGATCCAGGAGGACCACATCTGATCTTCCGCACAGGTCGCGCAGCGCGTCCACGTCACTCAGCTCGACCGCCACGGCCCGCTTGCTGAATGCGGCGAGCCGCTCGGGTGGGAGTCCGAGCCCGGGCGGCCGGACCACCGGCTCCGTCGGAGAGCCCGGGTCGACGACGCGGACGACGTCGGCACCCAGGTCGGCGAGGACTCGCCCGCACAGCGTGGTCGACGACCAGGGCCGGCGCGACAGCTCAAGCACGCGCACATCGGTGAGCGCCGGTGAACGGGACGATGCCGTCCCAGCTCCGGTGTCCATCACGGCGACTCCCTTCCTCCGTCTGTCCTGGTGTCTACGCGTCGGATCCGGACCGCACGGCCGGATCGCTGACGGCGCGCAGGGCGGTGACACGTTCACGCAGAGGCATGCCACGCAGGTCGACGGCACCGAACTCGGTCACCACGACGTCGACGTCGGTGCGGGGTGCGCTCACCACGATCGGCGCGTTGAGCGCCTCCACGATGCGCGACCTCGTCCTGTCCCTGCTCGACGCGACGAGACCGAGGATCGCGAGGCCACCGGACGCGGATGCGCCGCGCATGAAGTCGAGGGCACCACCGGGGCCCGAGACCGACACACCCTTGATGCTCTCCGCATTCGCCTGCCCCGTGAGGTCGACCTCGAGGGTGCTGTTGATCGACACGAAGTACGGCTCGTCGCGCATGACCTCCAGGCTGTGCGTGTACTCGACACGACGCATCGCCACCTGCCGGTTGTCGGCGACGAACTCGTACAGCTCCGCCGAACCGATGAAGCCGCCCGAGGTGATCGCTCCGTTCTCGTCGACGAGTGCGCCGGACCTGGCCAGCTCCATCACTCCGTCGGAGAGGAGCCCGGCGTGGACCCGGAGGTTGCGGCGTTTGGCGAGGCAGCGCATGACCGCGGTCGCGAACCCGCCGATGCCGACCTGGACGGTCGTGCCGTCGGGCACCAGCTCGACGATCCGCTCTGCGACCTGGAGCTCGCGATCGGTCGGGTCCGCCGTCGTCTCGGTGACGAGCTCGTGCTCACCCACCACGAGGTGAGTGAAGCACGACGCGTGCACCATGCTCTCGCCGAACGTCCTCGGCATGCGCGGGTTGACCTCGGCGATCACGACGGCGGCGGCCTCCATCGCCGAGCGGTGGTAGAGCAGGCTTGCACCCAGCGAGCACCAACCGCCGGAGTCAGGCGGGCTCACCTGGACGACCGCGACGTCGGGGCGCAGCGGTCCGTGGAAGAGCCGCGGCAGCGCGGAGAGATGCGCAGGCACAATGTCGACTTGACCACTGAGGAGGGCTGCACGCACTTGGGGCGTGCCGCGGAAGCTCTTGACCCGGACGTACGCCTCCTCCTCCGGCAGGCAGTAGGAGGGCACCGGACCGTTGATGCTCGTCACGATCTCCAACGGTCCCGCCTCGCGCGCTCGCCCGAGTAGGTCAGGGATCAGAGACAGCGGATGCCCCGTGCCGCCCTCGACATAGACGCGTGCCCGCGGAGGGACGGCGGCGAGCGCCTTCGCCGGTGTCGAGTACGTCGTCACGGTGGCCCTCCCGTCATCGCTTCAGGACGTGGATCGCGCATGCACCGTTGTCATAGCCGGAGATCCCGCCCCCGGTGACATGGGTCAACGCCGCCCGCGGCTCGGCGAGCTGCCGGGCACCCGCCTCGCCCCGCAGCTGCCAGAAGGCCTCCGCCACCTGTGCGAGGCCCGTCGCGCCGATCGGGTGCCCGCGCGCCATGAGCCCGCCGCTGGGGTTCACCGGGATCTTGCCCTCGAGGCGAGTGGCACCCGATACGAGCAGCTCAACCCCGCCCCCGGGTGGCGCGAGGCCGAGGATCTCGTAGTAGAGGATCTCGGCGACCGCGAACGGATCGTGGCACTCGACCAGGTCGAGGTCGTCCGGCCCGATGCCGGCACTCTCGTACGCCTGAGCCGCCGCGGTGACCGTCGTCTCTGGCGCCTTGAAGTCACGGACCGGACTGAACCGCCCGGAGACCACGACGCTCGCCGCCACCTCGACCGGTCGACTCGTGAGCCTGCGCGCCAGCTCGGTCGAGCAGACGACCGCGGCGGCGGCGCCATCGCCGTTCGGGCAGCACATGAACAGCGTGAGGGGATCGGCGATCATCCGCGCCTGCACGACGTCCTCGACGGTCCACGACCGATGCACCTGGACGTGCTTGTTGAGGGATCCGTTGCGATGCGCCTTCAATGGCTGCAGGGCCAGCTGCTCGGCGGTCATCCCGTGGTCGTGCATGTACCTGCGCGCACGCATCGCATAGGACGAGGGCAGCGTCGCACCCTGGAGCACCTCGATGTCGTCGGCGTCTTGTGGTAACAGTCCACCACCGAGCACGGACAGCTGCTCGATCCCCAGGGCCAGCACCATGCCCTGCTCACCCCGCTCGACCATGCTGATCGCCAGGTGCAAGGCTGTACCGGCGCTGGCGCACGCGTTCTCGACGTTGATGACGGGCAGGTCGGACGCGCCGATCTCCCGTAGCACGCGCTGTCCGGGGAGCATCCCGCCGACGACGTTCCCGCAGACGACCGCGTCGACCTGCTCCCACTGCACCGACGCACTCTCCAGCGCGGCCAGCACGGCCTCGATGCCGAGATCACCGAACGACCGGCCGTCGTGCCGGCCGAACTGTGTCATCCCGACGCCAAGGATCGCTGCGCCCATGCCCGGTCCCTACGTCCGGACCAGGAGCATGCGGTAGTCGGAACGAGGATCGCCGGACCGTTCGTCGGCCGGCGCGATGCGGGCGCGCACGCGCTGCCCTATCTCGATGCCGTCCTCCCAGCCCAGGATCCGGCCGAAGACCGCGACGTGCTCGGTGAAGATGACCGAGCCGACGGCGTACGGAACCCGCACTCCCGGCCGTCCTCGGTGCACGACGCTGTACGAGTACAACGTTCCCTCGACGGGGAGGAGCCACGGCTCGAGGTCCCTCGACCGGCAGTGTGCACAGTAGGTCCGCTGCGGGAACCACGTCGACCCGCACGCCCGGCAGCGGTGACCGCGGAAGTGCGCGGTGTCGGTTGCGTCGCAAACGACGAGCGCGGAGTCGTCGAGGTCGGGACCGTCCATCTCACGACCGCGACTCTGCCGGGCGGGTGCGCACCATCCTCGTCTTCGTGATGACCGCGACCCGCGTGCCGTCGGTCTTCTCGACATGGTGGACGAATTTCAGGATCCCGCGGTCCGGCTTGGACGTCTCCCGCTTGCCCGTCACCTCCATGTCCACGTAGAACGTGTCTCCGAGGAAGAGCGGGTTGACGAACCTGACGTTCGTCTCGAGCAACGCCATGCCCGTCTTCTCGAAGAGGAGGCTCTGGATCGCCAGGCCCTCCGCCAGCACGAACGTGAGCGGCCCGGGAGCGAACCGTCGCTTGAACAGCGTCTTGCTCTCGGCGTACTCGACGTTGGTGTAGAGCTCCTCGTGGATTCCGGCGACTCCGATGAAGTTCACGATGTCCGCCTCGTAGAGCGTCTTGCTGGCCGTGCGGAACCTGTCGCCGACCTCGAAGTCTTCGAAGTAGCGACCGTGGTTCTGGTACAGGCCCAGTTCCTCGTTGAACTTCATCCACGCCTCCGAACGACGTCACGCGGGCTCATGCCTACTGCTACTCCCCGATGAAGGCGGCGGTCCTCTTCTCCAGGAACGCGCTCATGCCCTCGGCCTTGTCCTTGGTGCCGAACGCGCCCGCCGAGAGCACCGCCTCGAGGTCGAGCGAGGACTCCATGTCGAGGTTCATGCCGGTCTGAACCGCCAGCTTCATCCACCCGATACTCAAGGGTGCCCGCGTGGCGAACTCGTCCACGAGCACGCGCGCCGCGTCGAGGACCTCGCCATTCGGCGCGACCTTGGTGACCAGTCCGATCCTCTCCGCGTACGCCGCGTCGAAATACCTCGACGTGAAGAGCAGCTCCATCGCCACCGAGCGGCCGACCAGCCTCGGCAGCCGCTGGGTGCCACCGGCGCCGGCCACTGAGCCGATCTTGGAGCTGGTGATCGCGAACGTCGCATTCTCCGCGGCGATCCTGACGTCGGCCGCCAGCGCGATCTCCAGGCCACCAGTGATGCAGTGCCCGCCGATGGCGGCGACCACGGCCTTCGAGCTGTGCTCCATCCGGTACGTGACGTCGCGGAACAGCCGGTTGTACGGCAGGAACTTCGCCGGCGTGTCGATGGTCAACGCCTCGTTGAGGTCAGCCCCCGTCGAGAACGCCTTGTCGGAACCGGTGAGGATGATGCCGCGAACCTCGTTCATCTGCTCGAGCTCGGACACCGCGGACGCCAGCTCCTTGAGGAGCTGGAAGCTCAACGCGTTGTGCTTCTCAGGCCGGTTCATCCGGATGATCCCCGCCGGCCCTTCGACCTTCACATCGACGACCGTGTACCCCATCGATCTCTCCTGCTCCAAGGCTTTGCTCGAAATGTCACTGGGACGACTAGGCCGTGCGGAACTTGCGGTAGTTCGGCGGTCGCTTCTCGAGGAACGCGTGTACGCCTTCCAGGTTCTCGTCGTCGCCGTACGTCATCGAGAGCATCTCGGTACCGGAGATGAAGGTGTTGTACTCGAGGTCCGAGCCGTGGTTCATCAGGATCTTGGCGATCCGCAGGGCCCGGGGACTCTTGTCGAGGATGATCTCGCACCACTTCTCGACCTCGGAGTACAGCTCGTCGTGCGGGACCACCTTGTTCGCCAGCCCCATGGCCACGGCCTCTTCGGCCGTGTACTGCTCGCAGAGGTAGACGATCTCGCGCGCCTTCTTCTCCCCGACCATCCGCGGAAGCATCTGCACCGCACCCCATACAGGCACGCTTCCCACCCGCGGTCCGACCTGACCGAACTTGGCGCGGTCCGAGGCGATCGTGAGGTCGCACATGATGTTGAGCTCGTTGCCGCCCCCGATGGAGTAGCCGTTGACGGCCGCGATGATCGGCTTGCCCGAGTTACGCATGGCGGCGCCGAGCTCCGTCACCACGCGCAAGTGCTCGCGACCAACGTGTACCGTGCGGGACGACTGCGCCTTCACGTCTCCGCCGGACGAGAACGCATGGTCACCGGCGCCCGTGAGCACCATGACCCCGATCTCCGGGTCGGCGGTGCCCTTCTTGAACGCGTCGCGAAGGTCGGCGTACGTCTTGGTCCGGAGGGCGTTCAGGACCTCGGGACGGTTGATCGTGATCCACGCCGTCCCGCCCTTCGCCTCGTAGAGGACGTCTTCGAACTCGCTCATCGGTTGTCATCGACCCTTCTGCTCGGGGTTGCGGTGGAACTGCCGGTGAGCCCGTACAGGACTCGGCGCCTCAGCCGGCGCGCAACATGCCGCCGTTGACGCTGATGATCTGGCCCGTGACGAAGCTCGCGTCCCGACTCGCGAAGTACTGCACCGCCGTCGCGATATCGTCCGGCTTGGCAAGCCGCCGCATCGGGTGAGCCTTGACGCGCTTCTCGATGCCCTCCGCGGAGAACATGCCGTGCAGCAGCGGGGTGTCGGTGCTCCCCGGGCAGACGACGTTGACCGTGATCGCGTACCTGGCCAGCTCGACCGCCATCGACTTGGCGTAGCCGATCAGCCCAGCCTTGGCACCCGCGTAGACCGCTTCCCCCGGAACGCCCACCCGGGCCGCGTCCGAGCTGATGTACACGAGGCGGCCATCCCTGGCCTCGACCATCTCCGGCAGGAAGGCCCGCGTCACGTGCAGGCTCCCGGTGAAGTTGACCTCGATGAGCTTCTGCTGCTCCTCGAGTGAGGTGTCCAGGTACCTCCGGTCGGGAGACCAGCCGACGTTCGCTACCACGACCTCTGGCACGCCCAGCTCGTCGACCACAGTCCTCGCCACCGCGGCCACCTGCGTGTAGTCGGTGACGTCGCACTGGTAGGCATAGCCCTGTCCCTCCGGCAGCCCGCTCGCCGCCTTCCCCGCACTTTCGCCGTTCAGGTCGAGGACGGCGACACGGCTACCGTCCGAGGCAAGCCGGTGGGCGATCGCCAGGCCGATGCCCTGGCCGCCCCCGGTCACGACCACCAATCGACTGTCCACGGGTCTCCTGCCAGGCTCAGAGGGTCAAGGGTCAAAGAAGGCCGCCGAGGCGCCGTACATCGTCAAGGTCCTCCAGGCCGTCAACTACCGACACGATCTCGTCCGCACGATCTCGCCCGATGACGGGCTCGACGAGCCGGTGGAACTTCTCCACGACGTCCACCCGACCGGCCGGGTTCTCGGGCTCGCCCTTGGCATACGGGACGGCGAGCTCGCGTACGGTCCCGTCGCGCATCTCGACGACGAGCTCCACCCCGGACTGGAACGTCGACCGGTCGCCGTCGACCAGCTCCATGCGGATCCGCCTCGACAGGTCGACGAGCTTCGGGTCATTCAGGTCGATACTCGTGTAGTCCCACCACTGGCACTTCAGACCGTGCAGGTACATCGCCAGCGAGAACGAGATGCTGAACTGGGCGCCCAGGACATCCTTGGGCTCGATGATCGTCCCGACGTGGTGGATCACGCTCGGGTTGGTGGTAAGTATCCGGATCCGTGCGACGTCGTCGGATGTGAACGGCTGCACCTCGAGCAGATCACGCATGCCGTCGAGGGCCTGATGGTTCAGGTGGCAGCACGAATACAGCTTGATGGACACCTCCCGCAGCAGGTAGGTGGTACCCAGATCGCGTACGAGGTCGTCCCGGTCGTAGTCGCCCGCGAAGGCGGCGCAGAACCCGCGCTTGCCCTCCAGCACCGTCGGCGGCCCGGTCACGCCGGCCTGGGCGAGCAGGGTGGCACGTAGGCCCGACGCGGATGGGATGCCACAGTGCAACCGCTTCACCGAGCCACCGGTCTGGGTGTACTCCATCTGCCCGCCGGCGAAGCTGCCCGCGATCGAGAACGCCGACCGCGTCTCCTCCGGGCCGAGACCCAGGGTCCGTGACGCCGCAGCGGCCGAGCCGAACGGGCCGACGGCAAGCGGCGGGTGGTGCCCGCGCGTGAACATCGCGGGCGACACCGAGTACGAGATGCGCAGCTGCGCCTCGTACGACGCCACCGTCGCCGCGATCAGCGTGGCGCCGTCGACCCCGACGTGCTCACCCATCGCGAGTGCCGCCGGGATGGCCACCGCACCCGGGTGGGTCGGGCTCTTCAGGTGGGTGTCGTCAGACTCGTTGCTGTGTCCCACCACGCCGTTGAGGAAGGCGGCCGCGTCCGGAGCCAGCGAGATCCCCTTGCCGACGACGGTGGACCGTCCCGACGCGCTCATCGGCGCGATCGCGTCGAAGATCCGTTTCGCCCAGGGCATCTCGACCCCGGCGACCTGGCACCCCAGGTTGTCCAGGATCAGCAGCTTCGCCCGTTCCAGCACGTCGGCAGGCAGGTCCTCGACCCTGACCTGGGAGGTGTACTCGGCCAATCTCGCGGTCTCGTTCAAGGACGACACACCCACTTCCGGTCGCTGCTGTGCGTGGAGACGGGGTTGCCGTCCTCACGAATATACTTTATCGCGAACACGTCTCCAGCTCAATGGGTCGGGGTCGTGCGCACCTGCACGCACGACCCCGCCACCGTGAGCTACGGCTCGATGGTCTCGATCATCCGGCCGAGGAACCCCCAGCCGGGGAACGTGTGCCACGCGCCGACTGTCTCGGAGTTGACGCCGTAGAGCGCGTCGACCCGGAACAGCGGCACGATGGTCCACTCGGCGTGGACGATGTCGAAGGCCTGGGAGACGAGCTCCGTGCGGGCCTCCTCGTCCTGTTCCGCCGCCGCCTTCCTGATCAGCGCATCGAGATCGGGATTCCTGACGGCACGGATGAACCCCTCGTCGTCCTGGTAGTAGGTGCGCAGCAAGTCGACCGCCTCGAACCGCGTCGCCTGGTTGTAGGGCGAGACGTCGCCGGCGTTGAAAGTGTCGCTGTCCTTGGTCTGAACGAAGTGTGGGCGGAAGTTGCCGTAATCGATCGCGACGATCGGCGTCTTGACCCCGACCTCGGCCCATTGTGACGCGATGATCTCCCCCAGCTGCGGCAGGAACGCCGCGCCGGGTCGGGTGAACGTGATCATCTTGACGCCGTCGAAGCCGTTCGCGTAGCCGGCGTCGGCCAGCATCTTCTTCGCGGCCTCCGGGTCGTACCGCTGCCACTCGGCGGCGATCTTCTTGTAATGGTCGGGATCGATCGCCGACGACGAGGCGACCGTGTCGAACGGCGTGTCCGGCATCGTCCCGTGGCCGCCGAGCACCTGCTTCAGGATGGTCTTGCGGTCGATCGCCATCGACAGTGCGTGGCGAACGTTCGCATCGGACGTGGCCTTCTTCTGTGCCGGGGGACGATACGTACCGGTGAACAGCAGCGCGATGCCCATGGCGTCCTTGATGGAGCGCACCTCGTTGCCGGACGACTCGATGCTCTCGACGTTCTCTGAGGTCGCCTCGATGATGTCGGCCTGGCCGCTTTGCAGCATCGCGACCTGCGTCGCCGGCTCCGGCACCAGCAGGAACTCCAGGCGCTTCATGGCGGGCTTGGCGCGCCAGTGGTTCGACACGGCTTCGAAGACGACCTTCTGCCCGCGCTGCCGGGATACGAATTGGAACGGCCCCGTCCCGATCGGCTTCTCGTTCATTTTCGCGTTCTGCGCGGCGAAGCCCGACGTGCCTCCCTCAGTTAGGTACTTCTCCGACATCACGGTGCCGCTGTTGGCCTGCTGGGGCGCGAAGTAGTACGCGAGGTCGACCTGCACTCCGTTGGTCTTGATGACGACGGTGCGGTCGTCGGGGGCGTCGAGGCTCTTGATCTTCTCCCGGAGCGTCGGTCCCTCGGTGGACTGGCTGGCTGGGTCCATCCAGCGCTTGATGCTGAACACCACGTCGCGGGCGGTGAGCTCGCCGTAGCCACCATGGAACTGCACGCCGTCACGGATCTTGAAGGTCCAGGTGAGGCCGTCCTCCGACGTGTTCCATGACTCGGCGAGGCCTGGCTGGATCGAGCTGTCCTTGCCGATCTCGAGGAGGCTGTCGTACATCGGTAGCAGTATGTTGGACGCGACCTGACCGGCCTCCTCGACGATGTCGAGCTGCTCGTTGCCGAACGACGACAGCGCGATTCGCAGCGTGTCCTTGGTCTGCGCGCTGTTCTCCGCGTCCGCGCCGCCCCCGCCGCTGCATGCCGCCAGCGCCATCACCACGACACCGACGAGTGCGACGGGTCGAAGGTGCGCACGCCTCCTGACCGCCTTGGCTTTGGACGGCGTCCTCGTGAACGTAGACGACACCCGTCCCGTCCACCGCTTCCAGATACTGATCATGTTTCCCGCTCCAAGAACGACGACACTGTGGCTTCGGGCGGATGCCGAGGCGGCAGCCTCGACACGTTCGGGTGCGTGGTCCACCTGCGTGGAACCACCGCGGTCGCCCCCCGAACGCCGGCGGGCGACGTGGTACTCAGCCGGTGACTGCGCCCGGCCGTGGGTATGCGAGGCCCGTCATCAGCCGCCTCGCCGTCCTGGACACCGCGACATGGGCGACGACGGGCGTCGCACCCGAGTCGTCGATCTCCGACGCCGCGGTCACGACGCCCTTGGGGTGCGCCAGCCGTACGTCGCTCCCCGCGCCCGTTGACGTGACCCGCTCGGCCACCGTGCCCTTCAAGCGCGACGCGACGGCGACGACGGTCAGGCCCGTGCCCGGCATCGCGTGGTGAACGGATCCCATCGAGGTCATCCGCGCGACGAGGTCGCAGTCCGCCGTGCCGATCCGGTCACCCAGCGCGGAAATGTGGTCGTGTGGCCTCGAGACGACGATCACCCGCGGGATCCCCGGAGTGAGCTTGGGTGCCGACTCGACGTCGGGTGCGAGGCCCATACGGACTGCCGCCGCGCACCGGATCGCGTCCAGCAGAGCCAGGAACGCGGTGTCCCTGTTGAGGTCAGCCGGCAGCTCGCTGCCGGTCAGCCCTACCGACGCGGCCGTCACGACCACGACCGGGTTGTTCACGTCGAGGATCGACACCTCATACTCCTCGGTGCCGACGTGGACGATCTCCGACCGTCTACCTGTCGGCAGGACGGGACGTCCGCTGTCACCGCCGGCCGGGTTGAGGAACCTGATGTCGATACGCGCCCCCGCGCCGGGAACCCCGGGGATGACGTGGTCACCCGTCACCGCCGGCTCGCCGTTCTCGGTCGGGAACTCCACCTCGATGACGACGCTCGTGTTAAGGTTGAGCATCCGGACCCTGGTGAGCGGGTTGGTGGTCTCGATGACGCCCTGCAGAGCCGCGTACGGTGCGACGGCGGCGGTGAGGTTGCCGCAGTTCGCCATCCAGTCGACGACGGGTGTCGCGATCCCGACCTGGGCGAACGCGTAGGCGAGATCGACGTCGTCGGTGCTCACCGGCCAGCCCGCGTCACGGGCTTCGTCCGTCGTGCCGACGACCATCAGCTTGCTCGTGGACGAGTGCGTGCCGCCGAGGCCGTCGAGCTGCATGGGATCGGGACTGCCGAGCAGCGCCAGGACGAGTGAGTCCAGCTCGGGACCTCTCGGTGGGAGATCGGGGAGGCGGCAGTAGACGCCTTTGCTCGTCCCCCCACGCATCAAGGTGACCGCGACCGGATCTGTGCCCATGAGTCCTCCAGCATGCCGCGGGAACCGCGTGGGATCACCGTAGTATATCTTTTATCACAGGTCAACGAGGACGCCGCGGTCTCCGGCCCGCGAGCAGGGGGAGCACGGTCGCCACGTCCTCGACCTCGTCCAGCCGGTCGACGTTCGCCACCACCTCGCGCATCGCCTCGTCGTCGAGGACCGGCCGCGCGAACCGGCGGAACTTGTCAAGCAGTTCCTCCCGGGTGACCGGGTTCTGGGGCGAGCCCCGCCGGTGCCGCTCCGTGGCCTCCAGAACACGGCCGTCGCGCAGGGTCACGCGGACGGTGGCGGTCTCGTTGAAGAGCGACGTCGCGTCCGCCGCCATGGCCGGCGGATGCGCGTGGACTCGCAGCAATCGCGCGATCGACAGGATCGCCGGCTCGGCCCACCTGTCCCGGCTCATGTAGTCGCCCAGCTCGTTGCGTCCGGTCACGAGCCGTAGCCCGAGACTGAACGCCAGGCTGAACTGCGCGCCGATCGTGTCGTGCGGCTCGACGATGGCCGCGCCGTGGCCCACGATGAGCGGGTCTACCCACGCGTCGATCCGCTCGACGTCGTCCGCATCGAAGCGGTGCGCGCGCACCAGCTCGATCATCGCCTGTAGCGACGTCAGGACGCCGCCGGCGGTCGGGAACATCTTCGTCGTCCTGCCCTGGATCGCGAACCAGCTCGTGTCGTCGAGTCCCTCGAGCACGCCGTCGGCGTCGTCGAGGCGACCGAACGTCCAGAGGATGCCGCGCTTGCCCTCGATGATCGTGGGCGGGCCGGTGAGCCCGCGTTGGGCGAGGAGAGCTGCGACGATCCCCGCGCGCGCGGCCATGCCGGAGTGGAACCGCTTGACCTCGCCACCGCTCTGGTCGTATTCCGTCGTACCGGACGAGTGACTGCCGGCGATGGACAGCGCGTGTACGCTCTGCTCGGCATCGAGGTCCAGGAGCGTGATCGCCGCGGCGGCCGCCCCGAAGGGTCCGAGCACCCCCTGGTGGTGGTAGCCGGTCTTCAGGAGGGACTTCGAGAGGACCCTGCCGATCAGGTAGAGCACCTGGTAGGCGGCCACGACGGCGAGGAGGAACCGCTGGCCGCTCACCCGTCCCGCCTCCGCCAGGGCCAGCGCGGCAGGAATCGCGATGGCGCCGGCGTGTGAGCTGCCGCTGTAGCCGGAGTCGTCGGACTCGCACGAGTGACCGTACGTCGCGTTGACCATCGCCGCGTCCGGTACCGACACGCGCCGGCCCGACCCGACGATCGTGCTCCGCGGGGTGCTGCCCAGGTCGACCGCAAGCTCGAACGCGGCCCGGGTCCACGGCAGCGTCGAACCGCGGAGCATGATCCCGAACTGGTCGAGCACCGCCTCCTTCGCGACCTCCACCGTCTCGGCCGGGAGGTCCTCGTACCGGAGCCGCCTGACGTACTCGGCGATCTCGCGAGCGACCACACGCTCGGTCATATTCTCACTCCCGGCTCCGGTGAGGGACTCTCATTACCACGATCGGTGTCAAATTCCATCTTCTGCGATGTATCACCACCACGTAGAATTCGATCATCAGCAGCGGGCGTTTCGAGCTGCATCGCAAATCACCTGGAGTTCTGGATGACGGGAATCAAGTTCGGTCTCAACGTCAACATGCATCCCGAGGTCGCCACCACCTCCGCCGAGCAGGTGTTCCACGACCAGGTCGACTACGCGTGCACCGCGGAGGACCTCGGTTGGGACGGCGTCTTCGCCGGTCAGCACTTCCTCTCCGGCTCGGTGATCCACCTCCAGCCACTGCCGGTCATGTCGTACATCGCCGCCAGGACGTCTCGCGTCGACCTCGGTCCGACCGTGGCTCTCGCGACCCTCGCCAACCCGGTCGAGCTCGCCGAGCACTACGCGGCGCTCGACGCGGGTGCGAACGGCCGACTGGTGCTCGGACTCGGGCAGGGCTATCGGACTGAGGAGTTCGACGCCTTCGGCGTCGAGGCGCCCGGGCGACTTGCCCGCTTCCGCGAGAATGTCCGCATCGTGGACGAGTTGCTCCGTTGGGAGTACGTGACGTCCGACAACGACTGGTGCCGCCTGGACGGTGCGCGGCTCACCTATCCCACCGTCCAGCAGCCACGTCCGCCCATCTGGATGGCGGGCAACAGCGACCAGGGGGTCAGACGGGCCGCCCGGATGGCGGACGCCTGGATGGTCCCTCCGCACACGACCGCGACGACCGTTTCCCGGCAGCTGGACATGTACCGGGACGAGCGGCGGCGCGCAGGTCTCGAACCACCGGCGGTGGTGCCCGGGATGCGCGAGGTCTTCTGCGCCGAGGACGCGTCGAGCCCCGTGCTCGCGCACGTGCGAAGGACGCTCGCCGCCAAGTACGCCAGGTACCACTCGTGGGGGCAGGACACGGTTCAGCCGGAGGGCGAGGGCTTCGAGCGGCCCTACGCCGACCTGGCGGACGACCGCTTCGCCGTCGGGACTCCCGACGAGTGCTTCGAGATGCTCAAGGCATGGATCGCGCTGGGGATCGACTACATCGTCATCCGCACGCACTGGGCGGGCATGGACATGGCCGACGCGGTCGCGTCGGTGCGGGCTCTCACCACCCATGTCATCCCTGGCCTTCGCGAGCTCTCCGAATGACGTGCTAGTAGTACTTTGTTACGTGTGTCGCTACCGCTGATCCGGCTCGTGATGTGGTCGTGTTCTGATCCGTGACCCCGGAGGAGATGGACCAGGTCAGGCCGCGGCTGGTGGCGTTCGCTGCGGAGATGCTCGGCGGGCTGG
>WHST01000129.1 GCA_009379955.1 Streptosporangiales bacterium
ATATCGCGGTCGAGGACGGCGATGTCGTAGGCGTGGATGCTCAGCAGTTCCAGAGCGGTGTCACCGTCACCGGCGATGTCGGCGGCGATCGCTTCCAGGCGTAGGCCATCGCGGATGGCCTCTGCCAGATAGGGCTCGTCCTCGACGATCAACACACGCATACACTCTCGATGCTACCGGCCGGACCATATCGTCGGCATATCGAAAACCACATACGTGCTGGCAACACCACGCTGCCTTGACTGCAGGGTATGCCGCACAGCGAACCAGCACGAACCACAACCCGCCGTACCCGATCGACCATCCTCGCTGCCCTTGTAGTCGTCAGCGCGACGCTCATCGGCGTCCTCAGTTGCCGGTCGCTGGCGTCCTCGTCCTCCCCGGCCGCATCACCTTCCTCGACGGCATCACCCTCCTCGGCCGCATCGCCCAGCGACACTCGTCACCACCGCCATGGTGCACTTGGCAAGGCAGCTGGCGCCGTCCCTGACGGCGTAACGGTCTTCGATGACGACATTCCCGCCGTGGCCAACCTCGACCCCGATCTGCTCGGTGCCCTGCGCCAAGCGGCAACTGACGCCGCGGACGACGACGTCGAGTTCTTCGTCAATAGCGGCTGGCGTTCCCCGGAGTACCAGGAACAACTACTCCGTGAGGCGGTTAAGAAGTACGGCTCGGAAAAGGAAGCCGCCCGATGGGTGGCCACCCCCGACACGTCTGCTCACGTGTCGGGGGACGCGATCGACATCGGGCCCTCCGAGGCCACGGCGTGGCTGTCCAAGCACGGCGCCGAGTACGGGCTGTGCCAGATCTACCGCAACGAACCCTGGCACTACGAACTGCGCCCCGACGCCATCGATGACGGCTGCCCGCCCATGTACGCCGACCCCACGCACGACCCGAGGATGCAGCAGTGACCAGCACGCACGGCATCGAACCGGTGTCTCCTAGGGCAGTGCCGCAGTTGCGGATCGAGCTGGAGGCCGTGGCCCGCAACACCCGCATGCTTGCTGATCGCAGTGGCCGACCGGTGATGGCTGTGGTCAAGGCGAACGGCTTCGGTGTAGGTGCAGTGAACTCAGCTCGCACCGCCCTGGCCAACGGCGCGGACAGCGCGGGGGTGACCAGCATCGCGGAGGCGCTCGAGCTACGCGACGCGGGCATCGACTCGCCGATCCTGAGCTGGTTGAACCCGGTGGAGGCAGATTTCGCCACCGCGATCGCCCGCGACATCGACCTGGCCGTGCCCTCGCTTGAGCACCTCGACGCCGTGACGAAAGCCACCGACACAGCGCGGCGGGTGGCGCGGATCCACCTGCACGTCGATGTGGGCATGTACCGCGACGGAGCGCCACGCGCCTACTGGCCCGACCTGTTCGAATCGGCTGCGGCGAGACAGAGCCACGGGGCCGTTGTCGTCATCGGCGTGATGGGGCACCTCGGCCATGCCGAAACACCCGCCGACCCCCTCAACGCGATCGGTAAGGCCGCCTACGCCGAAGCGCTGGCAATGGCTGAGCAATGCGGCATCCGGCCTCGGATCCGGCATCTGGCGGCGACCGCGGCAACGCTGAACGACGGACAGACGCATTACGACGCCTGCCGGGTGGGAGCGGGGCTGGCCGGGATCGACCCGAGCGGGTCCGTGCAGCTCCACCAGCCGTTCACGCTGACCGCCCCTATCGTGTCGATTCGTGACGTGCCCGATGGCGCGTTCGTCGGATACGGGCGCAGCTACCAGACGACGCGGCCGTCCCGGCTGGCGCAGCTCCCGCTCGGATACGCCGACGGGTTGGCGAGGCAGGCGTCGGGTCGCGCCGAGGTGCTGATAAACGGGTCGCGCCGCCGGATCGTCGGGCGAATCAGCATGGATCAGGCTGTCGTCGATCTAGGTGACACCCTCGCTCAACCCGGTGACCCGGCGATCGTTTTCGGCCCCGGCGCCGGCGGGGAACCGACGGTGGCGCAGTGGGCCGAGTGGGCCAACACCCTGCCGCACGCCATCGTCACTGGGATAGGTGAGAGGGTGCGGCGCGTCGTGGTGTCACCTGAGGGCGACCAGTGAGCCTGATCCGGGTGGCCGTGATCGGCGGCGGCGCTACACCCGAACACGAGGTGGGACGCGCCAGTGCCCGTAGCGTGATGAGCGCCCTGGCCCCGGATAGGTACCGGCCGATTGGTTTCACCATCGCCGGTGACGGCACCTGGCTGAATGCATCCGACGAGCCGTACCCGTCGTTTTCCGCCGCCATGGCCGATCTGCGCAGCTGCGAGGTCGCCTTCGCTGCTGTGCACGGAGCGCCCGGAGAAGATGGGGCGCTGGCTGCACTGTTCGAACTCGCCGGCATGCCTTACGTCGGATGCGGTGTGGCAGCCGGGGCAATCGCCATGGACAAGCAGGCCACCAAATTGATCGCCAACTCGCTCGACATCGCGACTGCGCCCGGCACGGTTGTGCACAGCGTCGATGATGTGGTGGACCTGGCACTGCCAGTCGTGGTCAAGCCGCAGTCTGCTGGCTCGAGCGTGGGCGTCAGTTGGGTGTCTGAGCCGACTGAACTGCAGGCGGCGATCACTGCAGCGCTGCGGGTGGGCGTTCCTGCGTTGGTGGAGTCGGCCATCGTCGGGAGGGAGATCGACATCGCCATCCTGGAAGGCGCCGACGGGCAGCTCGCAATGGGCGCGCCGCTGGAGATCGTCGGGGCCGACGGAGTATTCGACAACGCCACCAAGTACGACGGCAGCGCCCAGTTCGTCATCCCCGCCCCGCTCACGGGTGACGAGGCCGCGGAGCTGACCGGTGCGGCCACGCGGGTTTTCCGCGCCCTGGGGTGCGCCGGGCTGGCGCGGGTGGACTTCTTCCTCACCCCCGACGGGCCGGTCCTCAATGAGGTGAACACCATGCCGGGCCTGACCGAACACTCGCAGTACCCACGGATGTTCGCGGCGGCCGGGGTCAGCTACCCCCAACTGCTTGACCGACTCATGACGACGGCTCTGCAGCGGCACACGTGACTACCACTTCTCGCTACGCGTGGGCCGACGCGGCCAAAGGATCCCTCATCCTGTTCGTGGTCGCCTGGGCCCGTCAGCTGGCTTTGCCGCGGGCGATGTAGAGGTTCATGTCGGTGTAGTCGACGGTGATGTTGTAGGGCTTCCAGAAGGGATGAAAGAAGGCGCCTAGCACGTCGAACCCGTTGCCGCCGAGCGGACGGTCGACCGCGAAGCAGTAGACGTCCTTGGCCGCCGCGTCGCCGAGGCGGACCTCCTTCGGGTAGCAGGGGTAGGTGACGACTGGGTGGCTGTGGCCAAAGGTCTCGACCGGGCGGTCGTAGTCGGTGCGGATCCGCAACTGCTTGGCCGTTTCCACGGACATGCCCGCGGCGGTCTCGCCGGTTCCGCCGAAGCCCACGCCCATCACCTGTGTTCCGGAGCCGGCGATGCTGCCCCTGCTGTGCAGCTGGTGCTCACGGGCCAGCCACAGCGGCAGGGGCTTGGTGCCAGCCCGGGCGGCGTCGGTGCGTGCCTTCCTGGCCGTTTCGGGGGTCCGGCGGCGCAGGATCAGCGACCGGCCCGCGTAGTCGAAGGTGGTCAGCAAGTGGTAGAAGACCCACGTGCCGATCATGCCGTCGCTGGGCCCTCCGGGCGAAACTTGGTCCGTCTCCGACCACTCCACGGGGATGTTGCGCAGTTCGATGCCGCCCAGCTCGAACGAGTCCAGCACCCCGAAGTACTGCCATGCGGTGCCGTCCAAGTAGTCGATCTGTTGCTTGGCCACGGCACGCAGCCCGGCCTCCTCGGCTACTTCTGCGGACATGCCCAGCCACGGGGCGCCGGTGTAGAACGCGAAGCGCTTCGGCGGTCCGCCGTTGACCGAGGCCTCTACGAGCGGTATCGGGTCCAGCTGCTGCCATGGCAGCCGGGCGATGTCGCCGTGAACCTGCCACGGCGTGCCGCGGACTGCCCCGAACCATTTGGCGCGGACGTCCCCGCCGGCCGCTTGCCAGCGTGGGACGGCGAGAGAGAACTTGTCTTGCCGGGTGTAGCAGTCGCCCAGGAACTGGTTGGTGTCCTTGTCGTCGGGTGCCAGTTCGAGGGCCATCTCGAGATACTTCTCAGCCTCGGGGAACTTGTTGCCGAGTAGCCCGACATAGCCGCGCTGGCGGGCCGCGTGCAGGTTCGTGGGGTCTTGTTTCAGGATCTGTTCGTAGGCGCGGCCGGCCTGCTCGAACTTCCCGGCCTTGAACAGTGCGTCCGCGTCACTGCCGGTGCCGGCGTGTGCCGTGGCCGTCTCGCCCAGCAGCGGTGCGACCGCGGCCGCACCCGCCATCACGGCAGCGCCTCGCAACACCGAACGCCGATCCCATTCTCCGTCATTAGCCAACGTATTTCTCCCATTCCAGTGCAGCGCCCTCCGGACGCGGCAGCAACACAGAGACTGGTTCACCGTACGAGCCGGCGCATATCGTCGGCATATCGAAAACCGCGCATACGTGCTGACAACACCACGTTGCCCTTGCGGGAAGCCGCGAGTGCCGGCGGCGCACCGACCAACCCGGCCACCGTCCAACGCCGGGGGAGCGGGTGGCGACGCCGGTACGAGACCGCCGGCGTGCGAGCAGGGCGAAAGCTCGCCCGAGGCGACCTGGAACGAGATGCCCTGACGGCCTCGAGCGGGCGACCGGGAACGAACTCAGCGGGCCTCGGCGATGCCGGCCGTGCCGACGCGGACGAAGCCGAGGGCGGCGTACATCCGAGCGACGTCGTCGTCGCCCGCGGAGAGGAAGACGGTGTCGACGCCGGAGCCGAGGGCGGCCTCGACGACGCATGCCGTCGCGGCCGCGCCCAGGCCGCGGCGGCGGAACGCGGGCAGCGTCGCGACGCCGACGATCTCGGCCACCCCGGACGCCAGCTGGCTGCTCGCGACGGCGACCGGCTCGTCGTCGACGAGGGCGAGGACGACGTGCCCGTCGCCGGCAGCGACGCGCCGGCGCGTCGAGTCGACCGCGTCGGCGGAGATCCCGTCGGCAGCGGTTCGCCGTGCGTCGAGCCCGGCGTCGCCGGTGCCTGTGCCGTCGTGGGCGAAGCCGACCTCCGCGACCGCGCGTGCCACGACGTACAGCTCGTCGGGATCGTCGGGCGTCAACTGCCGGAGCACGACGCCATGTGGCGTCCGACCGGCCCGCAGACCCCCGGTGAGCACCTGCAGCGGGTGGTCGTGCACGTGCAGTCCCGCCGCACGCAGCACTCCGGCCAGCGCCGGCGTCGCCTCGTGCTGCCACTCGAAGGCCTCGGGCACGCCGAGCACGCGCTGCCGGTCGCGGACGGCCGCGACGTCGGCGACGGTGAACACGGCAGCGCCGGGGGTCGGTCGCGCGTAGAGCGGGAAGTCACCGCGCTCGGGTACGAACACGGTGAACGGACCGACGTGCTCGGCGCGTGCCCCCGCACGGGGAACGGTGTCGTAGAAGCGTTCCAGCCGCCCGACGAGCGCCGCCGCGTCGTCCGTGGTCGTGGTCACCGGGCGAGCATAGGCGCCGCCCGACCCGCTCGGTCAGCCGGCGGTGGTGGCCACGAAGAACTGCACGCTGCCGTCCTCCTCGACCGCCGCGTCGAGCGTGCGGTCGTCGAGCAGCGTCGCCGCCTCCTGCTCGAGGTAGACGCGTGCACCCTGGTCCTCGACGACATGGTCGCCTTCGGCCGCGGTGGGTGCCAGCGCGAGCGAGAGCCGCTCCTCTTCTCCGGCGACGGCGATACGAACGCCGGACGTCTCTGGTGTCTCAGTCGTCGTCGCCAGGTCACGGATGACGGACACGGCGTTGTCGGTGAGTGCCAGCATGGCGTAAACATCTCCTTGGGGTGTGCTTCCATGGGCTGTGTGCTGCCGCGCGGCGCGACGCTCTGCCACACGCACGCGGCTGGCGAGCCGTCCTTGCGTCCCTCGGCGGGCTCGACTCGGCCTCAGGTCATCCACCGTTGCGCAGGATCGGCGACTAGTCAAACGCCACCGGTGGTCGCGCGCGTCGTGCACTGTGGACGGCGTCGGTCGCGGCACGGCGTGACTCGGCTATCGTCACCGGACGGCGGCGGAACCCAGGTGAGGGGGACAGATGCTCATTTTCGGGTGGGCCTCGCGGTGGACGAAGACGCACGACGGCGGCACGTTCGAGTGCCCGACCTGCGGCCGCACCCGGCAGTGGGCGAAGATCGTGCTGCGCAACTGGTTCACCCTGTTCTTCATCCCGCTCATCCCCGGCAAGGTCCGCGACGAGGGCGTCGAGTGCCTGGAGTGCAAGACGAGGTTCGAGGCAGGCGTGCTGACCAGGGTCACCGAGGACCAGGTCCAGCACGCGTACACCGAGTCGCGACGGCTCGGCGTCGTCGCGATCGTGCGGCACCTGCCCCGCACCCAGCGCGTGTGCGACGTCGCGGTCGCGATGATCGCGAAGCGGATCGACGGCTACGACGCCGCGCGGCTCGACGACGACGTGGCCGGTCTCGACCTTGCGCCGCTGAGCGCGCAGTTGCGGCTGCTGGGTGCGCACGTGTCCGTCGAGGACAAGGAGCGGGTGCTGCGTCCCCTCGCACTGCCGGCCGTGGCCTCGGACAGGCTCGCCGACGCGCGCGCCGCCATCGACCGGATGGGGAGCCTACTCGGCCTCACCCCGGCGCACGTCCACGGCGTGCTGGCGCAGCTCGACGACGAGGTGCACGACGGAGACCGGCGGGCGGTCCCGCCGTCGTACCCGCCGTCGCTCAACTGACGGGCCGACCCCTGCCGTTGGTAGGTTCGCAGCATGGGTGACATGACCTACGGCCGTATCGGCGACTCCGGTCTCGTGGCGTCGACCGTCGGGCTCGGCTGCAACGCCTTCGGCGCGAGGATCGACCGCGATCGTACGTTCGCCGTGCTCTCCGCGGCGCTCGACGCGGGCATCACGTTCTTCGACACGGCCGACATCTACGGTCAGGGCGCGAGCGAGGAGCTGGTCGGAGAGGGGTTGCGCGCGCACCGCGACGAGATCGTGCTCGCCACCAAGTTCGGCAAGGAAATGCACGGCACCAACGGCCCCGACTTCGGTGCGCGAGGTTCGCGTCGCTACGTCCGCGCGGCCGTCGAGGCGAGCCTGCGGCGGCTCGGCACCGACCGCATCGACCTGTACCAGATGCACGAGCCCGATCCGGTCACCCCGATCGAGGAGACCCTCGACACGCTCGGTGACCTGGTCAGGGAGGGCAAGGTCCGCTACGTCGGCGCGTCCCAGTTCGCGGCGTGGGAGCTCGCCGACGCCGTCTGGACGTCACGCACGCGTGGTGGGCCGCGGATGATCAGCACCCAGGAGAACTACAACCTGCTCGAACGCGACGTCGAGCTCGAGCTCGCGCCGGCGTGTGAGAGGTTCGGCGTGGGCCTCATCCCGTACTTCCCGCTCGGCAACGGCCTGCTCACCGGCAAGTACGAGCGCGGCCGTCCGGCGCCGGAGGGCACCAAGCTCGCGCAGCGCCCCGCCGTGCTCGCCGGCGCCGACTTCGACCGGATCGACACCCTGCGCACCTTCGCCGAGGAGCGAGGCGTCTCGCTGCTCACCGTCGCGATCGCCGGCCTGGCCGCGCAGCCCGCGGTGGCGACCGTCATCGCGGGAGCGACGAAGCCCGAGCAGGTCACCGCGAACGCCGCCGCGGTGGAGTGGGAGCCGACGCCGGTCGACCTCGCCGTCCTCGACGAGATCGCACCGGCACCGCCGCCCCTGCCCGGCCGCTGAGGTTCTGACGACGCGGGCGGGCTACTCCTCCTTGCGGTGGCTGCCCGCGTGGGCGGACACGTCGCCGTCACCGTCGCCGTCGACTTCGGGCCTCCCGCGGCCGGCGTGGCGCCGCGGCGAGAACACCTGGAGCAGGAACTCCTCGCCGAACCTGCGCTTGCCGTACGAGACGGCCTGTTCCACCACCTCGGCGCCCTTCTCCTCGCGGATCATGAGCGGGTCCTGCCGCAGGTCCTTGGCGAGGGACACGCACAGCACCGCCATGACAAGGGTGAACGGCACCGCGACGAGGATCGTGATGTTCTTCAATCCTTCGAGCGCGCTCTCCTTGCCCACGAGCAGCATGATCGTGGCGACCGCGCCCATCACCGCGCCCCAGAAGATGACGACCCACCGCCGGGGCTCGACGGCGCCGCGCTGCGACAGCGTGCCCATGACGATGGACGCGGCGTCGGCACCCGACACGAAGAAGATCGCGACGAGGACGACGACGACCAGGCTGGCGATCGCGGCGAGCGGCAGCTCGCCGAGCGTGTTGAACAGGTGCACCTCTTCCGGCGTGTCGGCGTTGCCCCAGATGTTGGTGCCGCCGTCCTGGATGAAGATCGCGGCGCCGCCGAAGACGGCGAACCAGATCAGGCTGACGACGCTGGGGACGAGGATGACGCCGGCGACGAACTGCCGGATCGTGCGGCCACGGCTGATCCGCGCGATGAACATGCCGACGAACGGGGTCCAGGAGATCCACCACGCCCAGTAGAAGACCGTCCAGCCGGAGAGCCAGGTGTACATCGCGTCGCCGCCGGTCGCGGCGGTGCGCGCGGACATCTCAGCGAGGTCGCGGAAGTACCCGCCGATCGCGGTCGGCAGCAGGTCGAGGATGAGCACGGTGGGGCCGACGACGAAGACGAAGACGGCGAGCACGGCCGCGAGCACCATGTTGATGTTGGAGAGGTACTGGATCCCGCGTGCGACGCCGGAGACGGCCGACACGACGAACGCGGCGGTCAGCACGGCGATGATGAGCACCAGCAGCGGGTTGCTGAGGTTCTCGACCCAGCCGAGCTCGTGCAGGCCGCTGCGGATCTGCAGGGTGCCGAGCCCGAGCGACGCCGCCGAGCCGAAGAGCGTGGCGAAGATCGCGAGCACGTCGATGAACCGGCCGATCGGCCCGTTGGACGTGCGCTTGCCCAGCAGCGGGGTGAACGCCGAGCTGATCAGCTGCCGCCGCCCCTTACGGAAGGTGCTGTAGCCGATCGCGAGACCCACGACGGCGTAGATGGCCCACGGGTGCACGGTCCAGTGGAAGAGGGTCGTCGCGAGCGCGGTCTCGATCGCTTCCGGGGACTGCCTGGGGACGGTGCCGGGCGGGGGTTTGGCGAAGTGGGTGAGTGGCTCGCTCGCGCCGTAGAACATCAGTCCGATGCCCATGCCCGCGCTGAACATCATCGCGATCCAGGACGACGTGCGGAACTCCGGCTTCTCGCCGTCGCGGCCGAGGGTGATCTTGCCGTAGCGGCTGACGGCGAGCCAGAGCGCGAAGACCACGAACCCGCTCGCCGCGATGACGAACGCCCAGCCCAGGTTGCGCATCGTCCAGTCGAGGAGGGCGGCCGCGGTGTTCGACAGCGACTCGCGGGCGATGACGCCCCAGGCGACGAAGGCGAGGGTCAGGGCGGCCGCGAAGGCGAACACGGGCCGGTCGGTGACCGGTGAGCCCTCCGCGAGGGTGGTGCCGCCGGCACCGGGGTCGTCGGGACCGCCGGGACCTTCGGGCTCCGCGTCGGTCGCCGCGTCGGTCACGTCGTCGGTCGTCGAGGTGTCGGTACTCACGGCGGCCTACCTCTCCGTGGTCGTTCCGTGGCTCAACGATTACGCTACCGACTCGCTGGCGACAGTCCCCGCCCGTGCAGTTCCAGCATGTGGGCCGTCGTGTCCGACCCGGGACGAAAACCGGCTGACGCGCGGTGCATCGCCGGTCTAGCCTCGCGACGTGCGGATCACCCGGGTCGACCACGCCGACGACGGCGCTCTCGCGGCGTGGCACGCGGCGATGTTCGCGGGACTCGGCGCCGGCCGCGACGACCCGCCGATCGTGTCCCTGGACGACGTGCGCGTGACCTACCGGACGCCGGACACCTCGTACCTGCACGAGGCGTACGCCGCCCTCGACGGCGAGACGGTGGTCGGCACCGGGCAGCTCGAGGCGCCGCTGCGCGACAACCCGAGGTACGCCGACGTCGAGGTGGTCGTGCCGCCCGAACACCGCAGGCGCGGTGTCGGCGCCGCATTGTGGGACGCGCTGCACGACCGGTGCCTGGAGCTTCGGCGCACGACGCTCGGCGCGGAGATCCACCAGCCCATCGGAGCGGAGCCGGTACCGGGCTGGGCGTTCGCCGCACGCTGTGGGTTCGTGCACAAGATGACGGAGGTCCGCCAGCGGCTCCAGCTCCCGATCGCCGCGGAACGCCTCGACGAGCTCGAGGCGCACGCGCAGCAGCGCATCGGTGCGTACACCCTCCGCTCGTGGCAGGGGCCGTGCCCCGACGAGTACGCGGAGCAGTACGCGCGGCTGAAGGGCCTGCTCGCGACCGACGCGCCGCTCGGCGACCTCGAGTACGAGCCCGAGGTCTGGGACGTCGAGCGGCTCAGGGAGAACGAGCGCACGGCCGCCGCCCAGGGGCGGACGGTCTTCACCACGGTCGCGGTGAGCCCGGCCGGCTCGCTCGCCGGGCACACCCAGATCGGGGTGGGGGACAAGGCGCACCAGTGGGACACGCTCGTCCACCGCGACCACCGCGGGCACCGGCTCGGGCTCGCGGTGAAGGTCGCGAACCTGCGGATCCTCACCGAGACCCGCCCCGACCTGCGGACGGTCGGCACCTGGAACGCGCCGGACAACGGCCCGATGATCGCCGTCAACGACGCGCTGGGCTTCCGCCCGATCGAACGCAACGAAGAGTGGCAGCGCATCGAGTCCTGACCCGGGGCGGTCGACGATTCAGGCGTCCGCGACGAGGCCGGCCTCCCAGGCCCAGGCCGCGCTCTCGACCCGGTTGCGGACGCCGAGCTTCTGCTGGATGTTCGCGACGTGCGTCTTGACCGTGCCGAGCGAGATGAACAGGTCGCCGGCGATCTCGGCGTTCGTGCGCCCTCGCGCGAGCAGCAGCAGGACGTCGTTCTCGCGGTCGGTGAGGGGCTCGACCGGGCGTCTCGCGGGTGTCCGCTTCGCCTTCGTGAGGTGCTGGAGCAGGCGGACGGTGATCGACGGGCTGATCAGCGTGTCGCCGGCGACCGCGGACCTGACCGCCTCGACGAGCAGCGCGGGACCCGCGTCCTTGAGGAGGAACCCGCAGGCGCCGTTGCGCAGTGCCGTGTAGACATACTCGTCGAGGTCGAACGTGGTGACCACGACGACCTTCATCGGGTCGGCGAGCTCGGGTCCGGCCAACCGCCTGGTGACCTCGAGGCCGTCGAGCCTGGGCATCCTGATGTCGCAGAGCAGGACGTCGGGGCGCAGCTCCCGCGCGAGCCGCACGGCCTCGGCGCCGTCGGCCGCCTCGCCGACGACCTCGATGTCGTCCTGGGCGGAGAGGATCATCGAGAAGCCGGTCCTGACCATCTCCTGGTCGTCGGCGATCACCACGCGCGTCATGGGCGGGATGCTCTCACGGCCGCGCCGCTCGACGCCGCGGGCAACGGCAGCCTCGCCTCGACCGTCCAGCCGAGGCCGTCGCGCGGTCCGGCCGACAGCGTGCCGCCGACCGCCGTCACGCGCTCGCGCAGACCGACGAGGCCGAAGCCGCGCTGCGTCTCCCCGTCGCCGCCCAACTGCCGCCCGGCGCCGTCGTACACCAGCACGACGAGGTCGGACGCACCGCGGTCGGGGCTCTCCCTGCGCAGCTCGACGGTCACCGCCGCGACGTCGACCGCGTGCTTGCGGACGTTCGTGAGTGCCTCGAGCACGATCCGGTACGCGGACGTCGTCACCTCCGGCGGCAGGCCGTCGTCGACGTCCGCCGCGACCGACAGGTGCACCGGCACGCCGCCGGTGTCGCCGAACCGCCGCGCGAGGTCGGGCAGGTCGGCGATGCCCTGTGCGGGGGACGACGGCGCCTCGTCGTCGTCCTCCCTGAGCATGCGGACGGTCCTGCGCATCGAGGCGAGCGCCTGCTGGCCCGCCTCCTCGATCCGGCGGAGCGCGTCGACGGCCTTGGCGGGGTCGTCACGTGCGACGAACTGCGACGCCTGCGCCTGGACGACGATGCCGCTCACGTGGTGGGCGACGAAGTCGTGGAGGTCGTGCGCGAGCTCGAGTCGCTGCGCCCTGCGGACGTCGTCGATGCTGCGCTGTCGCTTGCTCTCCTGCGTCCGCAGGTAGACGCCGAGCACCGACGCCGCGATCGCGCCGAGCGACCAGACGAGGCACATCGCCAGTGCTCCGGTGACCCCGGCGGGGGTGGTCCAGCGCAACGGCAGCGCGGACGCGACCACCCCGGTGACGCCCCCGAGCCACAGCGCCGTCCGCGTCGGCATCCACCGGACGACGGCGAACAGGAGGGACAGCTGCGCGGCCGACTCGGTGAAGACCCACACGGTATTCGCATCGATGACGAGCAGGGCGGTGATCGCGGCGGAGAACGCGTTGACGGCGAGGAGCAGCACGACGAAGCGGTGGGGGACGCGCGGCCAGTCGGCGGCCGCGAGCCACAGCACGGCGGCGCCCGGCACGAGCACCGGCAGCCAGTACACGAAAGCTATCCGCGTGCTGGCGAGGCCGAGCACGCTCCAGTCGAAGAGCGCGAGGAGCGCACCGCACGCGACGATGCCGATGACCAGGCTCCGCCGCTCCCTCGAGATCATGAGTCGCGCTCCGGAGTGAGCATCGCAGCGGGCCGGAGCGCGCTCCGTGCACAGCCGACCACCGAGCGAGGAGCGGAGCGGAGGAGGGCGGCGGGGTGCACAGGCATGCGACGAGCGTAGGCCAGGATCCAGGCGTCGGTATCGGCCGATAGGGAGATTCGGCGACCGCTACCCGAGCGCGCCCATCGCCGGCGGGAGGTCGGCGAGGTGCACGACGCCCAGGCGCTTGGTCGCACGGCTCAGGGCGACGTACAGGTCGTGGGCGCCGCGGGCGCCCTCGGCAAGGATCTCGCCAGGCTCGACGACGAGGACGGCGTCGAACTCGAGTCCCTTCGCCGACGCGACGTCGAGCACGACGACGGGCGAGTCGAGCTCGGCGCGCCTCGTACTCAACAGGTCGGGGCGCAGCTCGGCGAGACGCCGGTCGAGCTCGTCGCGGCGTGCGGTGGGGACGACGACCGCGACCATGCCGTCGTCGAGGAGCGACGCCTCGTCGACGACCGCCTTGACGAGGGTGTCGACGAGCGTGTCGGGGCAGACGCGGACGACCCACGGCGGCTCGCCTGTGCTGCGGATCGACTCGGGCACCGACGCGTCGGGATCGACCGACCGCAGCACGTTGCCCGCGACGCTCATGATCTCGGTGGGCGTGCGGTAGTTGACGGTGAGCTCCTCGACGCGCAGCCGATCGCCGGCGTACTCGCCGAGCGCGTCCTCCCAGGCACGAGCGCCCCACGGCGCGCTCGTCTGCGCCAGGTCGCCCACGACAGTCATGGACCTGGCCGGGCAGCGCCGCTGCAGCATGCGCCAGGCCATCGGCGACAGCTCCTGCGCCTCGTCGACGATGACGTGGCCGTAGGTCCACTCGCGGTCCTCGGCGGCGTGCTGCGCGACGGTACGGCGCTCGCCGCCGCCGCGGTAGCGCTCGGCCACCGTCGCGGCGCTCACCGGCATGGGCAGCTCGAGCTGACCGATCGTGTCGGCCGCGGCCCGGCGCTCGGCGCGCTCCTCCTCGGCACGGAGGTCGGCGAGCGGGTCGGCGATGGGGACCGGGCCGAGGCGCCTGGCGATCTCGTCGAGGAGCGGGACGTCGGCCGGAGTCCAGCCCTCGCCCGGCGTGCGCTGCAGCAGGTCGCGTTCCCGCTCGGTGAGCGTGCGCGCGACGCGGTGCCGCAGCGCGGGCGTGGCGTAGAAGCCCGCGAGCAGCCCCTCGGGCGTGAGGTACGGCCACAGCCGGTCGACCGCGGCGACCAGCGAGTCGGTCGCCAGCAGGTCGCCGGCGGCGTCGGTGAGGTCCTGCTGGCTGGGTGGCCGGTCGCCCTCGACCGACCGGAGGAGGCGTGCGGCGAGGCTGCCGTAGACCTGCCGCTGGAACGCCGACCGCGCCTGGTTGTGCGGTCGCCTGGAGCGTCGCGCCCGGGTGCGCGCCCGGCCGACGAGATCGGCGTCGAGGGCGAGCCGGTGCCGTCCGTACGCGATCTCGATCGGGGTGCCCGGCACTCGTTGGGTGCTGCGGACGAGCTCCGCGATCACCGTCTCCATGCGGGCGTCGCCCTTGACCTGCGCCGTCTCGACGGGTTCGCGTGCCGTCGGCGTGACGCCCGGGTAGAGGCCGTCGACGGTGGACATCACGACGCCGGTCTCGCCGAGGGACGGCAGCACCTGCTCGATGTACCGCAGGAAGACGCCGCTCGGCCCGACGACGAGCACTCCGCGGGACGTGAGGCGGTCGCGGTGCTCGTACAGCAGGTAGGCGGCGCGGTGCAGGGCCACCGCTGTCTTGCCGGTGCCGGGACCGCCCTGCACCACCAGCACGCCGGGCAGGCCGCTCCTGATCACGCGGTCCTGCTCGCCCTGGATGGTCGCGACGATGTCGCGCATGCGTCCGGTACGGCCCTCGCTGAGCGCCGCCAGCAGGGCGGCCTCGCCGGACAGGTGCCGCCGGTCGGCGTCGCCGAGCCGGGAGAGGTCGAACACGTCGTCGTCGACGCCGACGACCCGGCGGTTGCGCACCCGCAGGTGCCGGCGCCTCGCGATGCCCTCGGGCGAGCCGGGCGTCGCGGTGTAGAAGGGACGCGCCGCCGGTGCGCGCCAGTCGACGAGCATGCGCTCGTAGTCGTCGCTGGACAGGCCGATGCGTCCGACGTAGTGCTCCTCGCCGCCGGTGAGGTCGACCCGGCCGAAGACGAGACCGTTCTCGACCGCGTCGAACCGCGCCAGCCGGTCCTCGAGCATCGTCGCGCGGGCATCACGCTCGCTGCGTGCCGCGGGGGTGCCCGCGGCACCGGCTCCGCGCACGTCACGCAGCTCGGTCGACGACCGCTCGCGCAGGACGTCGAGGCGGTCGTACAGCCGGGTCACGTACGCCTGCTCGTACGCGAGTTCGGACCGCGTCCCCTGGGGTTCGGCCGGTGCGGGGTCGTGCTCGTGCCCGGTCACCGGGTGAGTGTCCGTCGCCGCTGCGCGAAACTCAACTGTCGTCCTTCCGAGCGTGACTGGTCGGGGGAGAGGCTCATCTGTGCTTCTAGCATGCCGGGCGCGGGAGACAACCGGGGACGCCTGCGTTCTCGCCGTCGGTGCCGGCACGTATCGTCTCCCGGCAGAGCAGGCAACCACCCCGGAGGCATCACCATGCGGATCAACGCACACACCGCAGACCTCGCCAGGGCCGCGGGCTTCGCGGCACGACACGCGTCGGTGCGTCCGGTCCTGCCCGTCCTGTCCGGGCTGCGGCTGAGCGCGCGCGGCGACGAGGTGACCATCACGGGGTACGACTACGAGGCGAGCTCCGTCGCGACCGTGGCCGCCGAGGTCGAGGTCGCCGGGGACGTCCTGGTGCCCGGCCGGGTGTTCGCCGAGATCATGCGGTCGCTGCCCGACGCCGAGGTCACGGTCGTCCGCAAGGACGCGAGTGTCCGGGTGGAGTCGGCCGACACCGAGTTCACGCTGCCACTGCTGCCGATCGAGGACTATCCGGCCGTCCCGGGCACCGCCGTGTCCGTCGGCACGATCTCCGGTTCGGTGCTGAGCGGCGCGGTCGCGGCGGTGTCGCGGGTCGCGCTGCGCGACGAGTCGGTGCCGCTTCTCTCCGGCGTGTCCGTGCGGGTCGCCGACGACGCCCTGCGCCTGCTGACCACCGACCGGTACCGGATCGCCCTGCACCAGCTGCCGTGGAGTCCCGCGGGCGGCACGGCGCCGGCGAGTGCGGTGGTGCCCGCCCGGCTGCTCGCCGAGGCGGTCAAGGGGCTCGCCGGGTCGGGCGACGTCTCGCTGGGGCTCGCCGAGACCGACGAGCGCAGGATGAGCCTGAGCCGCGGCGGCTCCGCGTCGACGATCAGGCTGCTCGACGGTGCCTACCCCGACGTGCTGCGCGGCATGCCCACGGAGTTCGCCGGCGAGGTCGTCGTCGACCGTGAGGCACTGGCCGGCGCGGTCCGCCGCATCGCGCTCGTCGCCGACCAGTTCGCCGCGGTCGTGCTCGAGATCGGCACCGACGCGGTGGTGGTCAGCGCGAGCAGCGAGGGCGAGATGGGCGGTCGCACCCGGCTGCCGGCGCTGCAGACCAACGAGCCCGCGCGGGTGGCGGTCAACGCCGGCTACCTGCTCGACGGCCTCGCCATGGTCACCGGCGGCTACGCCAGGCTCTCCTACCAGCGCAACGTGCGCCCGGCGCTCATCGAGGGATGCGCCGATGCCCAGGGCACGGAGATCGACGGACGTTCGCGCTACTACGTCATGCCCCGCATGCTGCCCGAGTGAGGCTGCCGTGACCCAGCTGCCGGGACGAGGTCAGCGCAGGAGCAGCAGGCCGAGCCCTGCCACGGCCACGGGACCTGCCAGCGCGGAGAACCTGGCCGGGCGGACGTAGCCGGCGAGGCCGTACGCCAGCGGATGCGCCGACGGGTCGTCGGGGTCGACGAGGAGGCGGAGGCGTGAGTTGGGCCGGTGGCTGCGGTACACGGGCAGGTGGTGTGTGCGCACCTTGGCGTCCGGGGCGTCGCTGGGGTGGTTGTAGGCCACCTCGACGTGGGCACCCGGGTGGGGCGTGAAGGCCCCGTCGGCGTAGCCGGTGTAGCGCGGGGCCTGGTAGACGCGGACGACCGTCGCCGGGACCGGCACGAGGCGCGAGCGACGCGTGGCGGTGTGCGCGAGCCAGCCGAGGCCACCCACCGTGAGCGGAACGCCCACCGTCGCGAACGCGGCACCGAGGAATCGTTGGTCAGGCATGCGGGCTCAGATGCCACCTTCACGACGTGGGTTCCCGAGAGTCATGAGCCATCCTCCAGAGTGAGCATCGTAGCGAGGACGTGCGCCGTGATCCCGAGCACCTCGCGTCACTGAGCGAGGAGCGGAGCGGCGGAGCATGGCGGGGCGCACAGCCTGGAAGAATACGGCATGTGACCGCCGCTGTGCCCCCCTTGACGGGGGAACGTGTCGACGCCGTCCTCCTCGACGCCGGCGGGGTGCTGATCCTCCCCGAGCACGACGTCATGCGCGCCTCGCTGCGCCCGTACGGGGTGGAGCCGTCCGACGGCGTGCTGACCAGGGCGCACTACGCCGCGATGGCCGCTCGCGAGGCCGACCTGGAGCGGCCCTGGGCGGCGTACGCGCGGGCGTACGCCGAGGCGTGCGGGGTACGTGCCGGCCTGGTCGGCGACGCCGCGGACGCGCTCTTCGTGGCACGTCCGGAGTGGACGAGCCCGACGCCGTGGGCCGGTGACCTGCGCCGCCTGGTCAAGCTGGGGATCGAGGTCGCGGTGGTGTCCAACGCCGTGGGCACGGTGGAGTGGCAGCTGCGGACGGCCGGCGTCTGCCAGGTGGGTGACGGAGCGGGGGTACCGGTACGCGCGGTGATCGACTCCCACCTCGTGGGGGTGCGCAAGCCCGACCCGGCCATCTTCGCGCTCGGCCTCGACGCGGTCGGCACCACGAGGGAGCACGCCCTCATGGTGGGCGACTACGCCCTCGCGGACGTGTGGGGCGCGGAGCGGGCCGGCATCCGTGCGGTGCACCTCGACCCTTACGGTGACTGCCGCACGACGCACGCCGCACCCGACGTCCCCGACCTCGCCGCGGTGGTGGAGCTCGTCCGGCAGCGACACGCCCGGTGAGTTGTCAGTCATCCATGGCCGCTGGTGCGGCGGTCCCGGGCGGGTGACAAGGGTGGACTCGGTCGTGGTGCCGGTCACCTCGTGGGTCGCAACACGTGAACGGCACCCTCACCGTGTCGGGGCATGGTGAGGGTGCCGTTCACGGGTGCGCTGCGAGGGTCGTCGGTGGAGCTTCACCTCACCGACATGGACTTCACCTCGTCCCGGCACGAGGTGAAGTCCACGTTGATCA
>WHST01000130.1 GCA_009379955.1 Streptosporangiales bacterium
AGGACTTCGCCCGCCGAGACCAGCCGATCAGTTGCTCCCGCTCGGCACCGGTCAACACCAACTCCGCCTTCGGACGCCCAGTTCTCGGCATGCCACCACCATACCGACTTAACCTACGAATTTCCGGCGGGCGACACTAGGGTGCGTGACAGGTATCCGTTCGTGAGGAGGAGTAGGTCATGATCCGCGCGCTGTGGGTGTACGCCCACCCCGACCCGCGCTCGTTGAACGGCGCACTCAGGCACTACCTCCATGCCGACTGAGCTGCGCGCGGACTGCGCGAACTGCGCGGGGCTGTGCTGTGTCGCGTCGGCGTTCTCGCGGTCGGCGGACTTCGCCATCGACAAGGAGGCCGGTCAGCCCTGCCCCCACCTGCGCGAGGACTTCCGCTGCGGCATCCACGGCGAGCTGCGGCAGCGAGGCTTCGCCGGCTGCACCGTGTACGACTGCTTCGGCGCGGGACAGCAGGTCACGCAGGTCACGTTCGGCGGACGTGACTGGCGCGGGTCGCCCGAGATCGGCGCGCGGATGTTCGAGGTCTTCGGCGTCATGCGCCAGCTGCATGAGCTGCTCTGGTACCTGTCGGAGGCGCTGACGCTCTCACCCGCCCGGTCGGTGCACGTCGAGCTCCGTGCCGCGCTCGGCGACGTCGCACGCCTCACCCTGGAGGACCCCGACACCCTGGCCGCGCTCGACGTCGCCGCGCGCCGGCGCGACATCGCGGTGCTGCTGCGGCGCGCGAGCGCTCTCACCCGGGACGGCGTCGGTCGGCGCCGCGCCGACCACGCGGGAGCCGACCTGGTCGGGAAGGATCTCCGCCGCGCCGACCTGCACGGTGCGGACCTGCGCGGGGCGTACCTCATCGGTGCCGGTCTCGAGGGCGCCGACCTGCGCCGTGCCGACCTCCTGGGCGCCGACCTCAGGGGCGCCAGGCTCGCCGGTGCCGACCTCACCGGCGCGCTCTTCCTCCTGCAGTCCCAGCTCGACGCCGCGACGGGCGACACCACCACGACACTGCCCGCCGCACACACTCGACCGGCGCACTGGCTCCGCTGACCTCCCCGACCGGGCGCCACGGGGTGCAACGGACGGAATACCCGCCGGACGAGCCTGGTTGTACGTGGCGGTCGTAAGAATTTCTGTGTTCGTGATGTGATCATCACGCCCGCGGATCCTCGCGGGTGGTTCGTTCCTCGCCAGTCACTGGTGCGGTGCCGCTGCTCGAATGTGCGGCCTCGACCGCCACGTCGGCGCGTCGATACCCCAGATGGCAAGGAGACAGGTACATGGCTCAGGGAACCGTGAAGTGGTTCAACCCCGACAAGGGCTTCGGATTCATCAACGTCGACGGTGGGGGCGAGGACGTCTTCGTCCACTTCTCCGCGATCGAGGCCAGCGGGTTCCGCAGCCTCGACGAGAACCAGCGCGTCGAGTTCGACATCACCCAGGGACAGCGCGGCCAGCAGGCTGAGCGCGTCCGGACGCTCTGACCTCCAGAGACGTCACGACCGTCGCACCGGATCTGCCCATTACGGGCAGGCCCGGTGCGACGGTCCGTTTGAGCACCTACCGGTCGGGGTAGCTCACCGTATGATCGGCACAGAACGTAGGACGTAACAACAGGCAGTGGTGCCCCAGACCCTGGTACCCGTCGTTGTCGGACGAGAAGCCAAGGACGGTGGATCATGACCACCCGCACACTCCCCCAGCCCGCAGCACGCCGAGATGACGTCACGGACGACGAGAGCGGTGCGCAGGAGCGTTACACCCACCTGTACAAGGCGCTGTCGAAGAAGGTGAAGGCCTCCGGCCTGCTGAAGCGTCGCTACGGTTACTACTGGACCAAGATGTCACTGACCGTTCTTGCCCTCGCCGGTGTGGGAGTCGGCGTCGTCCTGCTCGGTGACTCCTGGTTCCAGCTCCTCCTCGCGGGCGTTCTCGCGATCGTGTTCGCGCAGCTCGCGTTCATCGGTCACGACGCCGCGCATCGGCAGATCTTCGCCTCCTGGCGCGGCAACGAGTGGGCCGGGCTCATCCAGGGCACCCTGCTCGGCGGCTTGAGTACGGGCTGGTGGCAGCACAAGCACAGCCGGCATCACGCCAATCCCAACAAGCACGGCGAGGACCCCGATATCGCCCCCGGCGCCCTCGCGTTCACTCCGTACGCCCGCGCGGAACGCCACGGACTGTCGGCATTCCTGGCGGACCGGCAGGGCTGGTTCTTCTTCCCGCTCCTGCTGCTCGAGGGTCTGAACCTGCACGTCCGCAGCGTCCAGCGACTGTTCAGCCGCGCACCAATGAAGCGCCGCGGCTGGGAGCTCGCCTTCCTCACGGTCCGGTTCGGCGGCTACATCGCGGCGCTGCTGCTGGTCATGTCACCAGGCAAGGCCGCGGCGTTCCTCGGCATCCAGCTCGGCCTCTACGGGTTGTACCTGGGCAGCGCGTTCGCCCCGAACCACATCGGCATGCCCACCGTGCCGCCGAACCTGACGATCGACTTCCTCCGCCGCCAGGTGCTGATGTCCCGCAACGTCACCGGCGGCCGGTTCATCCACTTCACGCTCGGCGGACTGAACTACCAGATCGAGCACCATCTCTTCCCGAACATGCCTCGCCCCAACCTGAAGCACATCCAGCCCCTGGTGCGGCGGGTCTGCGCGGAGAACGGCATCGCGTACACCGAGAAGAACCTCCTCGCAGCGTTCAGGACCGTGGTGCGGTACCTCAACAACGTCGGCCTCGCCGGCCGCGACCCCTTCGGCTGCCCGCTCGCCGCGCAACTACGGGCACCCGCCTAGACGTACTCGGCCACGAGCTTGGTGACACGCCGGAACTGCTCGCCGACTTTACGCGACCGCTGCCGGCAACACCGAAACTCGTGCCGCGTTTCCCTGCCCGTCAGCTGATCTTCGATTAACTGACCTCTGCTGTCTGAGGGCTTGATTGGCAATGCAGATAGGTTTAGCGTCTGGCACAGAGGTGGTCGACGTACGAACCTCCTCCCGCTCCCCCGGGATGGTCAGCCGCGAGCCATCACGTGGATCGGGCCGCTCGACATCGCGGCGATCGACCGCGTGAGGAGCCTTGATGACCACACTTCGTGGATACATCGACCCGCGACAGGTCGCTGTCGCACCGCCGGCACGCACTCCCCGTCCCGTACCCTTCGAGGCGACGGTGCTCGGCGCCCGGGTCGTCCTGATCCTCGTCGACGACGTCACCGGCCGTTCCCGCTACCTGCGGGACTACCGCGCGACGAGCGAGGTCGTCACCGACGGCGCCGGCACCCGCGTCGTCGGAGTCGCCCCGGAGCGCGACTGGTACGCGTGGAGTCTCGCGTCACGTGACGGTGACTGTCCCCACAGTGAGCTGTGGCCCGCAGAACTCGTCTGGGCGGAGTAGTTTCGCGTCGGCTGCCTCTGAGTCCGCGCCTCACCCCTCTTTTCGTTGTGTAAGTCGATCATCGGGTCTCAAGAACCCGCATATCGTTTGTGGATGTATTTGTGGGCTGGAACCCGTGAGGGGCACCCTCACCGTGTCGGGGCACGGTGAGGGTGCCGTTCACGGGTGCGCTGCGAGGGTCGTCGGCGGAGCCTCACCTCACCGACGTGGACTGGGCAAGCTGCAGCACCGGTCAGGTGTGCTCTCAGTGCTCCTGAGGATGTCCAGGGCGACGAGTGCGACGTGCAGTGAGAGCCGGGTGCCGACCGCGGCGGGGTCGACGCCGAGGATGCGCCTGATGCGGCCGAGTCGTTCGTAGAACGACGGGCGCGACAGGTGCGCCGCCTGCGCCGCGGCGGACTTGTTGCAGCCGGCGCGGAGGAAGTGGGCCAAAGTCGAGACGAGCTCCGTGCCGTGGCGGGCATCGTGGGCGAGCAGGGAGCCGAGCGCCTGCTCGACGTAGGTCTGCAGCCGCGGGTCGTCGCGCAGCATGTAGAGGAACCCGCGCAGGCCGACGTCTGGCAGCCGGTAGTACGGAGCGCGTCCGGACTGGCCGCTCGCGGCGTCCGCGGCGTGCCGTGCCTCCTCGAGGGATCGTCGTGCGGCGGAGATCGACGAGACCGTCGAGCCGACGCCGATGACCACCCGACCGACCCAGTCGAGCCCGTTCAACGTGTCGGCGAGGAGGGTGAGCACGGGTTCCTCGGGCTCGGTCGGCTCCAACGCGATGAGCGCGGCCACCGTTCGCTCGTCGACGGTGCTGACGAGGGCCTTGACGCCGCGCGTCCGCAATGTCCGCTGGGTCACGTGGGCCAGGTCGCGCAGCTGGTCCTGCGATCTCGGTTCGAGCATGGTCGACGTGCCCAGGCGCAGGATCACCCCGACGAGGATGCGACGCTCCAGGGGGACCCCGACGGCGCGGGCTCGTACCGCCAGCTCGGTCATCGGCAGCGTGTGGGTGAGCACGCTGGTCAGCAGCGTCCTGTGCGTCTGGCGTTCGAGGCTCTCCCGGTCGCGGACGACGAGGTGGTTGATGGCGAGGGCACTCGCCGCCCGCTCCAGCAGGTTCCTGTGCCGCGGACCCGGCGGCTCGTGACACAGCATCACCACGCGCCCCCAGTCCTGCCCGCGGGCACCGACCACCGACACGAGCCACCCGAGGTCGGCGATGAACTCGGTCCTGTGCTCGAGGCGCACCGTGCGCGAACGTCCCTCCCAGTTCAGCAGCGACGCCGTGATCTCCTCGCCCGCCGAGTCGTGCGACAGCACCTGGTGCGCGAGGTTCTCGAGCACGACGGGACGGCCGGCGAGGCGGGCGAGCTGCCGGACGATCTCGTCGGGCTCGGCGCCCTCGACGGACAGCTCGGTGAAGATCTCGTGCACCTCGGCGGACGCCCGCAGCTCGCGCAGCTGGGCGTTGATGATGAGCGTGTGCAGGGCCTCCGTCACGGTCACGAACTGGGTCCGGCGATGGAGCTGGACGAGGGCGGTATGCCGGCGCTCGGCCGCGCCGACCAGCGAGCGCGGCAACTGCCTCTTGAACCGGCGGCCCAGCTCGACGACCAGTCCCGCCGCACCGATGTCGGCGAGGTCGTCGACGTACCTGACCAGGCCTTCCGTCGTCTTCGGCAGCGCGATGCCGGTGGTGAGCACGAGCTCACCGCCGTGCAGGAGGTTGCCGATGTCCGGGAGCTCGCTGACGTGCGCCCACCGCACGGGTGTCGCCAGACCGGCACTGCCGGCGACGACCTCGGGCACCCCGCGTCGCACCGGCTCGAGCTCGAGCACCTCAGCGACCGTCGGGAACATGGATGCCTCTGCACCGTCGTCCGCGATGAAGGACTCCACCGCTCGTTCCCCCGACCTACGCAGGCTACGGCATCGGCTCCGCGACGTGGTGCAGACGACCACCCTTCACCACGAACGCGACAGCGCCGTACGCGCTCACGTCGACCAGCGGATCCCCGTCGAGGGCGACGAGGTCCGCGGCCTTGCCCACCTCGACGGTGCCGGTCTCGTCCCCGACGCCCAGCACGTCTGCCGCCTCCCCCGTCGCGGCCCTGAGCACCTGCATCGGGCTCATCCCCGCCTCGCGCATCATCTCCAGCTCCAGCACGTTGTCCGCGCCGATCTGGTGGTACGGGCCGCCCGCGTCGGTGCCGAACACGACCCGCACGCCACCGCGCACCGCTCGGCGGACGCTGTCGAGGTGCGGCTCGAGGGCCTCCTCCGACTTCGCGCACGCGTACGGCTCCGCACCCTCGGCGAGACCTCGCTCCACGAGCCGGCGGTACACCGACAGCGTGGGGACGAGCGCGACGCCGGCGGCGACCAGCTGCTCGATCACCTCGTCGGTGAGGAACACCCCGTGCTCGATGGTGCGGACGCCCGCGCGTACGGCGGCACTGATGCCGGCGGAGGCGTGCGCGTGGGCGGCGACCGACATCTCCGCGCCCTCGGCCTCGGTGACGACCGCGTGCATCTCCTCCTCGTCGAGCTGGATCGACGTGAGCTTCTCGTTGGGTGACCGTGCTCCGCCCGTCGCCGCGACCTTGAGCCACCGCGCGCCCGCCTTGATCTGCTCGCGCGCCGCCTTCTTCGCCTCCACCGGCCCGTCGCACTCACGCCCGGTGCGGTGGCCGTGGCCACCGGTCATGCAGATGATCCTGCCCGCGGGCAGGACCCGCGGCCCGGCGACCGTCCCGGTCTCGGTCAGCCGGGCGATCGCGAACACCCCGGTGGTCGCGCAGCCCAGGTCGCGGACCGTCGTGAGGCCCGCGCGCAACGCGCGCTGCGCCTGGACGACACCGTTGACGACCTGCTCGGACTCGCTCAGCCAGCGACCTGCCGGCGGCCCCCACTCCGAGGCCTTGGCCAGCGTGTGGCAGAGGTGGACGTGGCAGTCGGCGAGCCCGGGGATGACGGTCCTGCCGGTGGCGTCGATACACCGACGCGGCCCGCTCGGGTCGTCATCGGGTCGGTCCGCCGCCCGCCCGACCCAGGCGATCCGCCCGTCGACGACGTCGACCCGCGCGTCGGGCAACGGCTCGCGTCCCGTCCCGTCGACGACCGTGCCGTGCACGATCGAGAATCCCTCGTCACCGCTCATCGGTCTACGCACCCGCTTCCTCGCTGTCTGCCTGCTCGGGAAAGTGGCAGGCCGCCCGGTGCCCGCCGTCCGCCGGCGTCAGCTCGGGACGCTCCTGCGCGCACAGGTCCTGCGCCTTCCAGCACCGGGTACGGAACGGGCAGCCGGACGGCGGGTCGGTCGGCGTCGGCGGATCGCCGACGAGGACCACGCGGTCGCGGCTGCCGCGGTCGAGTGGGTCCTCGACGGGCACCGCGGACAGCAACGCCCTCGTGTACGGATGCCGCGGATGCGCATACACGTCCCCCACGTCGCCGGTCTCGACGATCCGCCCGAGGTACATCACCGCGACCCGGCGCGCGACGTATCGCACGACCGCGAGGTCGTGCGAGATGAACAGGTACGCGAGGCCGAGCTCGTCCTGCAGCCGGTTGAGCAGCGTCACGATCTGCGCCTGGATCGAGACGTCGAGCGCGGACACCGGTTCGTCGAGCACCAGCAGGTCGGGGTTGAGCGCGAGCGCGCGGGCGATGCCGATCCGCTGTCGTTGACCGCCGGAGAACTCGTGCGGGAAGCGGTCCGCGTGCTCGGGCCCGAGCCCGACCATGTCGAGCAGCTCCGCCACCCGCGCGGGACCGGTGAGCCGCCCGTACCTGCCGTGCACGCGCAACGGCTCGGAGACGATCCGGCGCACCGTCATCCGCGGGTCGAGGGACGCGAACGGGTCCTGGAAGACCATCTGCATCCGGCTGCGGACCCCGTGCAGGCCCGCCCGCCCCAGCTGCGTGATGTCCCGACCGTCGAAGGTGATGCGCCCGCGCGTCGGCCGCTGCAGCCGCACCGTCAGCTGCGCGAGCGTCGACTTGCCGCAGCCCGACTCGCCCACGAGCGCGAGCGTCTCGCCGGCGTCGATGGTGAAGCTCGCGTCGTCGACGGCGTGGATTGTCCCGCGCCCGCCCAGGAGACCGTGTCCCGTGGGGAAGTGCTTGACCAGGCCGTCGACGTGGAGCAGCGGCGCGGTCTCCGTACCCGCCGTCATGGTCGCTCCACGGTGAGCTCGTCCGCGAAGTGACAGGCCGCCGCGTTGCCGTTCGGCTGGTGCACGAGCGCGGGCGCCGCATCGCGGCACTCCGTCCGTCCCGCCGTGAGCCGGCACCGCGGGTGGAACCTGCACCCGGATGGCGGAGCGGCCAGGTTCGGCGGGTTGCCGGCGATCGGCCGCAGCTCGAGCACGTCGTCCGACAGGCGCGGCAGGCTCTCCAGCAGCTGCGCCGTGTACGGGTGCCGGGGCTCGTGGAACGCGGAACGAACGTCGGCGATCTCGACGGCGCGCCCGCCGTACATCACGACGACGCGGTCGGCAAGCTCGGCGACGACACCCAGGTTGTGCGTGATGAGCACCGTCGCCGCCTGGAACTCCTCGCGCGCCCTGCGCAGGAGCTCGAGCACCTGCGCCTGGACGGTGACGTCGAGCGCGGTCGTCGGCTCGTCGGCGATGAGCAGCCTCGGCCGGTTGGCGAGCGCCATCGCGATCACGACGCGCTGGCGCATGCCGCCGGAGAACTGGTGCGGGAACTGCCCGAGCCGCGCCCTCGCGTCGGGTACGCCGACGCTGTCGAGAAGCTCGGCGGCGCGCTTGCGCGCCGTCTCGCGGGACAGGCCACGGTGGTGGATGAGGATCGCCTCGGTGAGCTGCCGACCCACCGTGAGCACGGGGTTCAGCGCGGTCATCGGGTCCTGGAAGACCATCGCGACGTCCCTGCCGCGCAACCGGCGCAGGTCGCGACGGGGCATGCGGAGCAGGTCGACGCCGTCGAGGAGGATCTCGCCGCCGACGATCCGCGCGGGCGGCTGCGGCACGAGGCCGAGGACGGACATCGCGGTGACGCTCTTGCCCGATCCCGACTCGCCGACCACCCCGACGATCTCGCCCGGCGCGACGTCGTAGCTCACGTGGTCGACGGCGCGCACCACCCCTTCGGGCGTGTGGAACTCGACGGACAGGTCGCGTATCGAGAGCACCGGTGTCGACTCTGCTGTGTCCACGTCAGCTCCTCCCCCGCAGGCTGGGGTCGAGCACGTCACGCAGCGAGTCGCCGAGCAGGTTGATGCCGAGGGTGGTCACGAGCAGCGCGAGCCCCGGCATCGTCGACAGCCACCACTGGTTGTAGAGGTAGTCGCGGCCCTGCGCGATCATGCTTCCCCAGGACGGCTGCGGCGGCTGCACGCCCAGGCCGAGGAAGCTCAGCGACGCCTCGATGATGATCATGTGCGAGACCTGCAGAGTGGCGACCACGATGATCGAGCCGGTCACATTCGGCAGCACGTGGGTGACCATCGAACGGACCGGCCGCTCCCCCAGCGACTCGGCGGCGAGCACGTACTCCCGTTCCCGCACCGAGAGCACCTCGCCGCGCACCACCCGCGCGTACGTCACCCAGCCGGTGAGCCCGAGCACGAGCACGGTGTTCGTCAGGCCCGCGCCGAGCACCGCCATCACCGCGAGGGCGAGCACGAGGAACGGGATCGACAGCCACACGTCCGCGAACCGCATCAGCAGGCTGTCGAGCCAGCCGCCGAAGTAGCCCGCGTACAGTCCCGCCAGCACACCGAGGACGGTCTGGAGCACGACGGTCCCGAGACCGACGATCATCGAGATCCGTGCCCCGTAGATGACCCGGCTGAGCAGGTCACGACCGAGCTGGTCCGTGCCGAGGACGTGGTTCCAGTCGCCGCCGCTCATCCACGCCGGCGGGCGCCCGACGTCGGCCAGCGACTGCGCCAGCGGGTCGTGCGGCGCGATCAACGGCGCGAACACCGCGCACAGGACGACGATCGCGAGCACGGCACCGCCGATGACGCCTCCGACGTTGTGCCGCAGCAGCACCCCGCGCGGGAGGAAGGTGAGACGCCGCCCTTGCGGCCCGCCGCCGAGGCGCCCGGGTCCCGCCGCCGTGCGGGTCACGTGGCGGCTCGCAGGGTCTGCGGCCTGATCCGCGGGTCGAGGCCGAAGTACAGGGTGTCGACGAGGAGGTTCGCCGCGACGACGATCGTCGCCGTCACGATCACGAACGCCTGGATGACGACGAAGTCTCTGTTGGAGATCGCCTGGTACGCCAGCATGCCCATGCCCGGGTACGCGAAGACGGTCTCGGTGACCACGGCACGTCCCATCAGCGAGCTGAACTGCAGGCCCCAGACCGTGACGACGGGGATGGCGGCGTTGCGGAACACGTGTCTGGACAGGACGCTCAGCTCGAACGCTCCCTTGGCGCGGGCGGTACGCACGTAGTCCTTGTTCATCTGCTCGAGCAGGCTCGACCGCAGCAGCCGTACGGTCTCGGCCGCGCCGTACAGGCCGAGGGTCACGGCGGGCAGCACGAGGCCGCGCAGGTCCGTGCTCCCCGTCGCCGGCAGCAGCCGCAGCTTGACCGCCACGAACAGGATCAGCATCAGGCCGAGGAAGAAGTTCGGCACACACTGGGCGACGAGCGCGAACGCCCTGCCCACCTGGTCGACCCACGAGCCGCGGCGGACCGCGGTGAGGACGCCCACGGGGATGCCCACGGCCAGCGAGACGACGAGGGACGCCGCCGCCAGCTGCACGCTCGGCCCGAGACGGTCGAGCACGAGCGACATGGCGTCGGTCCCCTGCATCAGCGACTGACCGAAGTCACCGGTGACCGCGCCGCCGATGAATCGCAGGAACTGCAGGAGCAACGGGTCGTTGAGGCCGGCGTTCTGCCGGTAGAGGTCGATGTCCTCCTGCGTCGCGTCCGGCGGCAGCATGATCGCCGCCGGGTCCCCCGTGAGCCGGGCGAGGAGGAACACGACGACCGACACGGCGAACACGACGAGCGCACCGTGGATGACGCGGCGGACGAAGAAGGTCACCATGGCGCATCGCGCTCCGTGCCCGCGGCCGTCACTGCCACACCTTCTCGAAGACCCGCAGGAAGTTGCCGCCCATGATCATCGCGACCTCGTCCTCGTCGAACCCGTGCCCGAGCAGCGCCGCGGTGACGCGCGGCAGGTGCCGCATCGACGGCAGGCCCTGCACCATCCGCGTGCCGAGCCTGCTGTAAGGGCGCAGCGTCTCGCCGTACCTGCGCTGGATGTCGAAGACGAAGCTGGTGTTGGTCCGGCCCTCGAACATGTCCGTGCCCACGCCGACGTGCTCCACACCGACGAGCTCCGCCGCGTACGCGACGTGTCGCACCAGGTCGTCGAGGGTCGGCCAGCTCCCGTACCTGGTCTCGGCGAACGTGGCGTACGCCGAGACGCCCATCACCCCGCCCGAGCCGGCTACCGCGCGGATCAGGTCATCCCGTACGCATCGCGGGTTGTCGTTCAGGGCGCGGACGTTCGCGTGCGAGATGATCACCGGCCGCTCGCTCGCCGCGACCGCGTCCAGGGCCGTGCGTTCGCCGGCGTGGCTCAGGTCGACGACGACGCCGACGCGGTCGCACTCGCGCACGACCTGGCGGCCGAACGCCGTCAGGCCGTGGTCCTCGGGCTCGAGGCATCCGGAGCCCAGGCGGTTGCGTTCGCTGTACGTCAGCTGCGCGATCCGCAGGCCCATGCGCTGGAAGACCTCGACGAGGTCGACCTCGTTCTCGAGGAAGTCGCAGCCCTGGACGCCGAGGATGATGCCGAGCCTGCCCGTCTCCTTCGCGAGCAGGATGTCCGACACCTGGCCGACCACGAGCAGCCGGTCGGGCACCGTCCCCGCCAGCCAGTGGTAGCGCAACGCCTCCTTGAGGACGGGCACCGGCGTGCCGGGTGTCGACGACGCGAGCGTCACGTTCACGGCCGTCACTCCGCCGGCGATGATCGGCTCGTACTCCCAGGCCGAGCCGCCGAGGCCGTCGACCACGATCGCCCGTTCGTGGGCGCGCTGCGCCCTGACGTCGACGGTCTCCGCCGGGAGGGTCATCGCCGGCTCACTTCGGGCAGCGGTGGGCGGTGACGACGTCGATCCGTTCCTCGGGCCGCGGCTTCCACCCGCACAGGTCCGATCGTTGCGCATACAGGTCGTCCTGGTCCCACAGGAAGACCCACGGCGCCGTCTCGACGACCTGCTCGTGCAGCCGCTTGAGCTGCTCCAGCCGGCTCGCCTCGTCGAGGTTGGTCTGTTGCGCCGCGATGACCTTGTCCATCGTCTTGTTGTGGAAGTAGCCGCGTCCCTCGGACGAGAAGTAGAGCTTGTAGTAGTAGTCGGCGTCGAGCAGCGTGTTGCCGAGCCCCATGAGGAACAGGCCCTGCTGCTTCTTCGCGACGGTCTTCGGCCAGAACGTGCCCCAGTCGGAGATCCGTAGCTTGGTCTTGACGCCGGCCTTCGCCAGCTGACCGGCGATCGCCTCGGCGAGCTCGGCGTCCTTCATGTAGCGGCCGCGCGGAGCCTCGAACGGCAGGGTGAGCCCGTTCGGGTAGCCCGCGTCCGCCAGCAGCTGCTTCGCCTTCGCGGGGTCGTACTCGTACGCGGAGTCCCTGATGCCGTCGTCCCAGCCGTGGATCTGCGGGCCGAAGGCCACTCCGGTGAGGCGCGCCCGTCCCCCGAGGATCCCCTTGATCAGCGCCTTCCGGTCGATCGCGTAGTTGAGCGCCTGCCGCACCTTCGGGTCGTTCAGCGGCTTCACGAACGTGTTCATGCCGACGAAGATGGTCCGCACCCCGTGGATCGGCGCGAGCTTGGTCTCCGGCTGGCCGTCGACCTGCGCGACGAGCTCGGGCGGGACGTTGACGATGATGTCCGCCGCGCCGGTCTTGAGCGCCGCCACCCTGACGGACGCCTCGGCGATCGTCTTGAAGACGACCTGCTTGTTCTTCGGCTTCTCGCCCCAGTAGCCGTCGAACGCGTCCATCACGTACTCGCTGTCGCGGTCCCACCGGACGAACTTGTACGGTCCCGAGCCGATCGGCTTCCTGGCGAACTCCTCGTCGCCGACCTTCTCGATGTACGCCTTCGGCACGATGGGTGCCTCGAGCAGCCGGGCGAGCAGCGGGCCGTACGGCGCCTTCGTGACGATGTCGACGGTGTGGTCGTCGACCTTCACGGCCTTCTCGATGACGTCCACGTTGGAGCGGTTCTTGAAGTTCTTCTTCGGGTCGAGCAGCCGGGTGAAGGTGTAGACGACGTCGTCGGCGGTGAGCGCGGTGCCGTCGTGGAACTTGACACCCTCGCGCAGCGTGAACCGCCAGGTCCGGTCGTTCACGACCTTCCACTTGGTCGCCACACCCGGCTTGATCTTGAGGCTCGCGTCGCGCAGGACCAGCGGGTCGAACTGCAGGTAGCCGATGTTCAGTGACGGCGTCGCCGACTGGTTCGCCGGGTCGCCCGACTCGGTGTCGACGCCCTGGACGACGACGATCTTGCCGCTGTCCGCGCCGTCGGACTGCCCCCCGCCCCCCGAGCAGCCGGCGAGCACGGACGCGGCCAGACCTGCGGCCAACAGCGCGGTGAGGAGACGGATTCGCATGGCGGAATCCCTTCGGTGGAACGGGACAAGGGGAACGGCGTGGTTGCTAGCGCTCGAAGACGACGTCGCCGTCGAGCACGGTGTGCGTCACGGAGACGCCGAACAGCTCCTCCGGTCGGACGCTCTCGATGTCGTGGCTGAGGAGTGCCGCGTCCCCGAGGAGACCGGGGCGCAACGCTCCCTTCTCGTTCTCCTCGAACGCACCGGCTGCCGCCCATCCCGTGAAGAGCCGCAGACCCTCGTCGAGGGTGATCGCCTCGGGAAGGTTGTTCGCCGAGCCGTCGGGACGCCGTCGCGCGACGGCGAGGGCGATGTTGAACAGCGGCGCGATGCCGTCGGGCACCGTCCCGGTGGAGTCCGATCCCCCGATCGGGTGGAAGCCGGCGTCGATCAGGCTTCGCAACGGAGCACCGTTGCGTTCCAGGTCACCCCGGCTGTACATGAACTGCGGCGTCGTCACCAGCAGTGCCCCGGTGCTCTGTGCCCACGGGATGTCGGCGGGGTCGATCCAGTCCCCGCCGTGCTCGACGCGGTGACGCAGTCCCTTCGGGTCCCGCTGCTCGACCGTGCCGATGCACTTCGCGGTCATGCGGATGCCGTGCTCGCTCACCGCGTGCATGAACACCTGGTAGTCGGCGGCGTGGCACCGTCCGAGGAAGTCGGTGAGCTCGTCCTCGGTCCAGTGGAGTGTGCCACCGGCTCCGTGCCCGCCCTCGATGAACACCTTGACTCCGCCGAACCGGAGGAAGTCGTCGCCGTCACCGCGCGCCCAGCCACGCTCGATCATCTGGTCGACCGACGTCACCCACGGAAAGTGGTAGAGCCTCGCACGCACGGGGATCTCGCGGTCACGGACGAGCGTCGTCAGCGCGTCGTGCTGGTCCACCGTCTTGGGCATGGTGTGGACCGTCGTGACGCCGTTAGCGGTGAACAGCTCGGCGAACTTGGCCCTGATCGCGTCCTTGGTCTCCTCGATCGTGCCGAGTGGCATGAGGTGGGAGATCTCGGTCACCACACCGGTCGGCTCGCCCGCCTCGTCGGTGTGGACGACGGAACCGTGCGGCACCTCGCCACCGATGACCCCGAGGTCCTTCATCGCGGCCGTGTTGAGCTGGGCGACGTGCAGGCCTGCGAGCACGCCGACGGGTTCGTCCGGGCTGACGGCGTCGAGCTCGGCGCGGGTGAAGAGTCGCCCCTCGGCGACCTTCTCCTGTAGCCGGAACGAGCTTCGACAGACCAGCCAGCCGCGGCGCCCGTTCTGCCGCTCCTCACGGATCCGGTCGCCGATGGCGGCGAGGCTGGAGTACGGCGGGCTGTGCACCGGGAGCTGGTAGCCGAGGGCGACGCACGTCCCCTCGACGTGACTGTGCCCGTCGATGAAGCCGGGCACGACCGTCCGCCCGCCGGCGTCGAGCTCGTCGGCGCCGCCGGAGACGGCGATGACGTCCTTCGTGGTGCCGACCAACGAGACCCGACCGTCCCTGATCAGCACGGCCTCGGCCCGCGGCGTCGACGGGTCCCGGGTCAGGACCCGTCCGTTGACGATCGCGATGTTCCCGCCCACGCCGTACCTCCTCGAACCTCGCTGGTGTCAGTGACTGGTCAGTCGCTCGGCGATGCTCCAACCGCTCGGTGGGCGGCCGGTACGTTCGCCGCGCGCGTCGGTGCGGAACAGCGACGCCTGCAGGGCACGTACCGCGGTCCACCGCAACGGCTCGGGCTCCCAGTTGCGCGACCTGTGGTCGATCAGCGGCAGCCGGCTGACCCTGGTGTCCTTCTCGGTCAACCGGTCCGCCAACGCCTGGCCCGCGAGGTTGCTCATCGCCACGCCCTGCCCGGTGTAGCCGAACGCGCCGGCGACACCGGCCGTCCGGTCGTGGAAGACGTTCGGCATCCAGTCGCGTGGCACCCCGAGCGGGCCGCCCCACTCGTGGGTGATCCGCACGTCGGCGAGGCTCGGGAACCAGCTCACCAGGTGCCCGCGCAACCGGTCATGCGTCGCGCGGTGCCGGTCGAACGTCCCGTCGATGCGCGAGCCGTAGTGATACGGCGCCCCGCGTCCCCCGAACAGGATCCGGCCGTCGTGGGTGCGGGACAGGTAGTCGACCGTGAGGCAGCACGAGGAGAGACCCTCGCCGCCGTCCCAGCCGATCTCCGCCCACTGCGCCGGCGACAGGGGCTCGGTGAGCACGACGAGTGAGTACAGCGGGATCAGCCGCCGGTGGGAGCCGGGCAGCTGGGTGGTGTATGCCTCGCTCGCCAGTACGACGTTGCGCGCCTCGACGACTCCCGTTGACGTGGTCACCCGGGGGCGGGGGCCGGGCTCGACCGCGGTCACCGGTGTCCGCTCGTAGACCGTACCGCCGTGCCGTTCCACCGCCTCGGCCAGCCCGCGTACCAGCCGCCCCGGATGCACCCAGGCGACGTTGGGGTCGAAGAGGCCCGCTTCCGCTCCTTGCACGTCGATACGTGCACGCGTCTCGTCCCGGTCGAGCCGGACGATGCCGTCGGCGAGGCCGAGGGCCTCGAGCTCGTCCCACTTCGTCGCCAGCGCCGGGAGCTCGTGTCGGCCGCGGGCGATCCTCAAGACGCCGCTGTGCCGGAAGTGGGCGTCGATGCCCTCGCTACTGCACGCCTCCTGCACCGCGCCGATCCGGCTGCGCAGCATCTCGAGCATCTCCCGCGCACCCGCCGCGCCGTACTTCTTCGTCAGCGCCCGCGGGGTCACGCCCAGCATCGTGGCGTTGCACCACCCGGCGTTGCGGCCGGAGCCACCGAAGCCGGCGATCTCCCGTTCGAGCACCACGACGTTCAGGCTGGGGTCGTTGCGCAGCAGGTAGTACGCGGTCCACAGGCCGGAGAAGCCGGCACCGACGACGGCGACGTCGCAGCTCGTCGACCCGTCCAGGGACGGCCGGGGGTCGAGGGCGCCGACGTCCTCCAGCCAGTAGCTGAGGGCTGCGTAGTCGTGCACGGGCACCGCCGACCTCTCCGGTCCGTGACCGCCGCGTTCGCGGGGCCCGGTGAGGAGAGTCAAGCCGTGCGAAGGTGTGCCTGCCAATTGGCGCACCTGTCACGTGCGGGACCCCATTTCTTACACCCGTGTACACCGTGGTCAGGTGACGTCGCTGAGCTCGACGTGCCTGCGGTCCGCGCTGAGGAGCGCCCCGACGACGAGGAACAGGCCGCCCACCGCGAGGAGGACGACGGGAGTGAACTCGTACGGCATGAACGTGGCGAGGCCGAGCATGTACCAGGAGTAGAACGCGGGCAGGATGCTCGGCAGGCTGTAGGCGATGCCGTAGCCGGAGGCGCGGATCTCGGTGGGGAACAGCTCGGTGAGGAACACGGTGATGAGCGACCTGCTCGCCGTGCCGGGTGTCGACGCGATGAACGAGTACTTCGAGGGCCGCCGCCAGCGCGGCCTGTGGCTGCATGTGATCAGGTCACGCGAGAAGGAGTCGGACGTCGGCTGGCCCACCGACCCGACCAGGTTCCGCGTCGCGCGCTACGCCCCGCGCGGCCGCGTGTTCGCCATGACCACCGTCATCGGCGGCGACTCGGTGGCGCTGATGTCGTCGCGGCAGGAGAGCTTCGGCCTGATCATCGACAGCCCCGAGTTCGTCGCCTTGCAGGGCAACCTGTTCGACGTGCTCTGGGAGACCAGCACCCCCTCCGACGAACCGTCGACGGCACCTGACCGCGTCGCGAGCGCTCAGGCGCCGCGGGCGGCCATGCGCGCACGGACCTCGGGGCGGCGCAGCGGCGGCACCGTGGGCGGCGGCTGGCGACGGGCCGGCAGCTCGCCGAGCAGCCGGGTGGTGATCACGGTGATCTCGGCGACCGCGGCCTCGAACGGCTCACGGGTCGCGTCGGAGACGCTCTGCACGCCGCTGACCTTGCGCACGTACTGTCGTGCGGCGGCCTCGATCTCCTCAGCCGTCGCCACCGGCTCGAGGCCGCGGAGGGTGGTGATGTTTCTGCACATGCGGCCCAGCCTACGGTCCCGCCGCGACAGCCGGCACCAACCAGCTCCCGGCCGGTGCGGAAACCCCGACGCCCTCTCGACGAATTGCGGACAGAAGGTGACCACTTGGGTCGAGAGACTGATGCCATGACGACGACACCGCAGCAGCAGAAGCCACCCGCCAGCCTGTTCCTCTATCTCGCCTACCGCGACGCCACTGCCGCCCTCGGGTGGCTCGGTACCGCATTCGGGTTCGAGATAACCATGTCCGCCCCCGATGACAAGGGCGGAGTCGCGCACGCCGAGCTGCGTGTCGGCGACGCCTCGATCATCGTGTTCAGCGACGACGACGGCTGCGAACGCCCGCCGCGTAGAGGCTTCACGATCGGGTTCGGTGCATATCTCTGTCTTGCCGAGCAGACCGACGTCGACCAGATCCACGCCCGCGCGGTCGCCGCCGGAGCCGTGTCGGTCTGGCAGCCTGAGAGCACCGAGTGGGGCAACTACCGGTGCCGGGTCGTCGATCCCGAGGGCTACGAGTGGACGTTCGGCACCCACCGCCCCGGCGAGCCAACCGGCGACTGGAGCGACGACGACGCCTGAAGCGGCACCTCGCCCCCGCCCTGCAATCACTGGGCGCTGGACCGAATCGATCCGCCGGGGTTGTCAGTGGCAGGCGTGGCTATGGCGACGCCTGGCACTGAATCGTCATTAGGCTCGCCGCCCGCACCGTTTGATCACGTGCACGTGATCAACGTGGACTTCACCTCGTGCCGGGACGAGGTGAAGTCCATGTCGGTGAGGTGAAGCTCCGCCGATGACCCTCGCAGCGCACCTGTGAACGGCACCCTCAC
>WHST01000131.1 GCA_009379955.1 Streptosporangiales bacterium
CTGGCACACCAACCGACACACCGGCAACCACGCCCACCGCAAAGCCCGACTCACCCACCAACTCACCACCCTCGGCTACACCGTCACCCTCACCCAGGCAGCCACCTGACAGCCATTTTCGAATGAACGTGATCAACAGGGAGGCCCTGACCATCGCTCAGAAGAACCAGTCGGCGGGGGCCTGGCCGCCGGCGGTGAACTCGCCGAAGCTCCCCGCGTAGAACGCCAGCGGATGACCGTCCCTGGCGCACGTCGCGACGACGCGGCCGAGCACGAGGACGTGGTCGCCCGCCGGGATCTCCTGCTCCGTGACGCACTCGAGGTGCGCGAGGGAGTCGGGGACGACGGGCACCTCGTGGTTGCCGTACTCCAGCGGCAGTCCGGCGAAGTGGTCCTCGCCGGTCTTGGCGAAGCGGCGGGCGATGCTCTCCTGGCGAGCCGCGACGACGGACACCGCGAACCGGCCGGCGGCACGGATGGCCTCGGTCGTGCGGGCCTCGGGCATCAGGCTGACGAGCAGCAGCGGCGGGTCGAGCGACACGGACGTGAGCGAGTTGACCGTCATGCCGTGTGCCTGGCCGTCGGCGATCGTGGTGACGACGGCGACGCCGGTGGCGAACCGTCCCATCGTGCGCCGCAGCTCCACGGGATCGAGCGCCGGGCGTTCCTCGTGACTCATCGGATTCTCCCGCCCTTCGCTCTTACGCCCGGTAGCGCACCTCGAAGGTGAGGCACCCGTCGTCGCTCTGCCAGGGACCGTGCGGCATACCGGGCGGTCGGCAGGCGTACGTCCCCGCCCGGAACGTCTCGTCGAGCCTGAGGTCGGTCATCGACCCCTCCAGGATGTACACCTCCTCCCAGAAGTCGTGCTCCTGCACACCGTTCGGGCTCGTGTCGCAACCGGGGTCGAGGCGGAGCATCCGCGTCGCCACGCCGGTGTCGGGATCGTCGGCGAGGATGCGCTCGGTGAGCCCGCCGGCGTCGCCGGCGCACGGGGTGAAGCCGATGGTGCCGACGTCGAAGAACTCGTGCTCTGGCTTGGCCATGTCAGAAAGGGCTCCCTGTCAGTCGTCGACGCCGTACGAGGCGAGGAAGGCGTCGACCTCGCCGAGCGGCTCGTCGAAGCCGTAGTTGCGGTACGCGTAGCCCTTCGCCACGAAGGGCGCTCCGGCGTAGAACATCTCGTACTGGTGGTGCCGGCCGCCGAACTCGCTGCTCACCGCGTCCCACACGAGCTTGAACAGCTTGATCCGCTCGTCGGCGGACACGCCGGGGGACTGGATGTACCTGTCCATGTCCGCACGCGTGGCGGGATTGCGCATCTCCTCGACGCTCGACGGGACCTGCAGCACGCCGCCGCCGACGAGGTCGCGGACGATCGCGAGCACGCGCGGGTACAGCTCGGCCTGCAGTCCCATCGCACCGTAGAGCGGGCGCGGCCGCGGGAGCCACAGGCCCGCGTCGTCGGGCTCGGCGCCGTACTCCGCGGCGAGGACGGCGGACTCGACGAGCGAGGCGAGGCTGGCGAGCTCGCCTAGCTTCTCCTGCACGCCGGGGATGCGGTCGACGCCGTTGGTCCTGGCGACCTTGACGGCGAGGCCGGCGAGGAACTGCAGCTTCACCGCGAAGCGGATCTGCGCCTGCCAGTTGCCGAGCACGTGCGCGCCGGTGCCGAAGAACTGCTTGCGCACGCCGTCGACGTCGCGGCAGACGAAGACACGGTCCCAGGGCACGAGCACGTCGTCGAATACCAGTAGCGCGTCGGTCTCGTCGTACCGCGTGCTCAGCGGGTAGTCGTATCGGCTCGTCGCGGCGGACGCGTACGGGCGGCGGCAGTAGAGCTTGAGCCCCGACGCGCTCACCGGGATGGTGAAGCCCACTGCGAAGTCGCGGTCCTCCGGCGTCAGCGGCTTGATGCACGACACGAAGATCTCGTCGGCGATCGCGCCGCCGGTCGCGAGCATCTGTGCGCCGCGCACCAGCATGCCGTCGGCGCACTCCTCGGCGACGCCGACCTGGACGAGGTCGCCCTCCCACGCGTGCGCCGAGGTCGCCCTCGACACCTGCGGGGGGATGATCGCGTACGAGACGAAGAGGCTCTCGCGGAGCGCGCGCTCGTGGTACTTCACGACGTTGTCGGAGAAGTCGCGGTCCTCGCTCGTGAACGCCTCGGGGTGGGCGGCGAAGCCGGCGAGGAACGCCCCGACGTGGTCGGGGCTGCGGCCGACCCAGCCGTGCGTGTGCCGGGACCAGGTCTCGATGGCGGCGCGCCTGGCGACGAGGTCGTCGCGGCTGCGCGGGATCGAGAAGACCCGGTTGGCGGTCTCGCCGGTCTCCGGCGCCTTGTACTGCATCCCGTTGGCCGGATCGGCGGCGAGGTCGTACAGCTCGGCCATCGTCGCCGTGATCGGGGCGAACGCCGGGTGCACGGTGACGTCGTCCACCCGCTTGCCGTCGACGTAGATCTCACGGTCGTCGCGCAGTGCCGCTAAGTAGTCGGCTCCGGTGCGCATCAGCTGCTCCTCTGCTTGACGTCGTAGCGGTGGGTGAGGACGGTCGGCCCGCCGTCGAGGGTGAGCTCCAGGTGCCACGACCGGCCGGCACGGAACTCGCCGCCGACCAGCGGCAGCGTGCCGGTGAAGACCACCAGATCACCCGCCTCGGGATCCTCCCCGCGGGCGGTGAGCTCCGCGGACAGCCTGGGAAGTAGGTCGCTCGGCTGCCTGAGCACCGCGACGGGACCGTCCTGGTAGAGCGTGTCGTCGACCTCGCAACGCGCGTGCGCGCGGTCCCACGCCGTGTCGTACGCCCCGGCCGCGAGGTCGTCGGGGAGGGGAACGACGACGTCGCCGAGCGGCTTGGGACATGCCGCCTTGGCCGTGCCGATGTCCTCGCGTTCGAGGTCGCGGTCGGTGTGATCGGAGCCGACGCCGAGGTACCAGCGGCCGCCGGCACGGACCAGCACGGGCTCGACCTCGCCGGACGTCAGGTCGCCGGCCACGTCGACGACCTCGTCGGTGGTGAGCAACCCGGGATCGAGGTGGTAGAACATCGGCACGGTCGGCGGGGGTGGGACCCCGATGCGGGCGAGCTCGTCGATGTGCTCCCGCACCGACGCGTCGTCGCGCGCGGTGTAGCCCGCGATCACGAGGCGTTCGGCGCGGACGGCCAACGCGTCGTCCGAGCCCGAGATCGTGAGTCTCAGCTCCGCCACGTGGTCACGCGCCTTCCCTTGTCGGTGTGCTCCGCGTGCGCGGTGCGGTGCGCAGCACGCCGAGGGTGTTGTCGAGGTGCGTGCGCACCGCCGCGGCCACACGGTCGGTGTTCCTGCTCCGCAGCGCGCGGACGATCGCCAGGTGCTCGCCGAGCACGCGCTGCGAGCGGTCCTTCGACGTCGCCACCGCCTGCATGCCCATGCGTACCTGCCGGTCGCGCAGGGACTCGTAGAACGCGGCGAGCACGGTGTTGCCCGTGGCCTCCACGATCGTGCGGTGGAACACGCGGTCGAGGTCGATGAAGGCGACGTCGTCCTCGACGACCTCCTCCTGCTTGGCGACGAGGGAGTTGAGATCGTCGACGAGAGCGCTGAGCTCGGGGGTGAGCGATTTGTGCGCCGATGTGATCCGGCGCACACTCCAGTCCTCCACGAGGTGGCGCGCCTCCATCACGTCGGCGATGTCACTGTCCGAGATCGGTGGGACGAAGGCGCCCTTCTTGGGCACGATCTGCACGAGTCCCTCGGTCTCCAGGCGCAGCAACGCCTCGCGTACGGGCGTGCGTGAGGTGCCCGCGGCGGTGGCGATCTCGTGCTCGGTGAGGAAAGTGCCCTCGCTGCGTGGCAACGCAGCGATGTGCGTCTTCAGCCAGTGGTACGTCGAGTCCTGCGCGCTCTCGCTGCGTTTTCGAGCAGACGCTCGTCGTACACTGGTCATAGCCAACATGCATACATCAGGTGTATGACTGGGTGCAAGCGGGGGACAGGAGAACCTGTCGAGCGGAGCAAGGTGGCCAATGGTGGTGGAGAAGTCCGGGTTGCTCGAGATCGCGAGCCTCCGCAAGCAGTACGGCAACGGTACCCTCGCCGTCGAGGACGTCACGTGTGAGGTCCGGCAGGGCGAGTTCGTGTCGATCGTCGGTCCCTCGGGGGCGGGGAAGACGACGTTGCTGAAGATGATCTGCGGGCTGCTCGCGCCGTCCGGAGGGCAGGTACGCCTCCACGACCGGCAGGTGACTTCGCCGCCGCCGGAGATGATCCTGGTGTTCCAGGACTACCACCGGTCACTGTTCCCGTGGCTCACCGTAGGCGGCAACGTCGCGTTCCCGTTGAAGAACAAGAAGAACATGACCGCGGCCGAGAAGAAGGCCGCGACGCAGGAGGCCGTCAAGGCCGTCGGGCTCGAGGAGAGCACCGACAAGTATCCGTGGCAGCTCTCCGGTGGCATGCAGCAGCGGGTGGCCATCGCCCGCGCGATCGCGTTCAGCCCCGAGATCCTGCTGCTCGACGAGCCGTTCGCCTCCGTCGACGCGCTGACGAGGATGTCGCTCGAGGACCTCACGCTACGGTTGCGCAACACGTTCGGCATCACCGTCCTCCTCGTGACCCACGACATCGACGAGGCCGTGTACCTCTCCGACCGGGTCCTCGTCCTGAGCCCGCCGCCGTCGGTGGTGGTGCGGGAGATCGTCGTCGACCTCGAACGACCCCGCGAACAGACCAAGACCAGAAGTGACCCCGCGTTCTGGAAGCTCCGCAACGAGCTGCACGACATGATCGGCAAGCGACCGCAGCGGGTCGAAGAAACCGAAAGGAACTGATATGCCTGCGGTAAGAACAGGGCGCACACTGCGCCGTCTCGCGATCGTTCCCGTGGTCGCCGCACTCGCACTGTCCGCGGCATGCGGACCAGGCGCGCCCTCCGACGAAGGTGGCGGTGGCGGTGGTGAGGACGGTTCGTCCAAGCTGCGGATCGGCGTGAAGGCGACAGACTCCGATGCCCAGATCTACTACGCGAAGGAGCTCGGCTACTTCGAGGACGCCGGCCTGAACGTCGAGGTCAGGCAGATCAGCGACGGCGCCGCTATCGCGTCCGGTGTGGTGTCGAAGAGCCTCGAGATCGGTAGCGCCAACGTGACGTCCGTGGCGACCTCGGCGGCCGAGGGGCTGCCGTTCGTCTTCCTCGCACCCGGCAGCATGTACGACGAGAGTGGCCCGATCTCGGCGTCCCTCGTCGTGCCGAAGGACTCGAAGGTGAAGTCGGCGGCCGACCTGAAGGGCAAGACGGTCGCGGTCAACGGCCTGAAGAACATCACCGACCTCGCCGTCAAGTCATGGGTGGACAAGAACGGTGGCGACTCGAAGTCCCTGAAGTTCATCGAGTTCCCGTTCCCACAGATGCCCGCCGCGCTCGACCAGGGCAAGGTCGACGCCGCGCTGATCCTCGAGCCGGCGCTGTCCAAGGCGGTCGGCAACTGCTGCCGCGTCCTGGGAAACGCGTACGGCGGCATCTCCAAGCGGTTCATGACCTCCGGCTGGGTGACCACGAAGGAATGGTCGGAGAAGAACCCGGAGCAGGCCAAGAAGTTCTCCGAGGTTATGGCCAAGACCGCGGCGTGGGCCAACAAGGAGGAGAACCACGAGCGGTCCGCCGAGATCCTCGTCAAGAACCTCGAGATCGAGGAGAAGACCGCGGCGAACATGAAGCGCGCGATCTACGGCGAGACCCTCGAGGCCGGCCTGATCCAGCCCCAGATCGACGTCGGCGTCAAGTACGACGTGGTCACCAAGAAGGTGGACGCGAAGGACCTCATCTCGACCGCCGTCACGTCGAAGTAGGTCCGTCCATGGTGAGTGCCGGACACAGGCTGTCCACGCGGCCGGGAGCTCTGCTCCCGGCCCTGGACAGCAGGATCAACGTCCGCGGCTGGGGCTTCGTGGTGGCGTTCACCGTTCTCCTCGAGGTCGTGGTCCGGCTGGACCTGCTCTCGGAGTACTTCCCGCCGCCGTCGTTGATCGTGACGACGCTCGTGCGTGAACTGCTGACCGGCAGCCTGTCGCTGCAGGTCCTCGCGACACTCGTCGCGTACGCCGAGGGCCTGGTGCTCGCTGCGGTCCTCGGCGTGCTCGTCGGTGTGCTGATGGGCACGTTCCGCACGTTCTACGACGCGATCAAGGTGATCGTGGAGTTCCTCCGGCCGATTCCCTCGGTCGCGATCATCCCGCTCGCGATCCTGGTGTTCGGCCTCGGGACGTACTCGATGCGGGTGTCGGTCATCGCGTACGCCGCGTTCTGGCCGATCCTGTTCAACACGTTCTACGGGGTGCGCTCGATCGACCCCGTCGCGGTCGACACGGCACGGAACTTCGGCCTGTCCAGCGCGCAGATCCTGCGCCGGGTGACGCTGCCGTCCGCGCTGACGAGCGTCGCCACCGGCTTCCGCGTCAGCGCCGCGATGGCCATCCACCTGACCGTCACCGCCGAGCTCGTCGCCGGCAGCAGCGGCATCGGCTTCTACGTGGGCCGGATGGAGGAGGTCGGCCGGACGCCGGAGCTGTACGCGGGCATCCTGCTGGCCGGCATTCTCGGCTACCTGCTCAACACGGTGTTCCGGCTCGTCGAGCGGCGCGGCGTCTTCTGGACCGCGGCATACGGGGAGAGGGGCGCCTGATGACCGCGACGACGTCGACCGAGACCAAAGCGACGACCGCCGACGGGCCGCGAACCGGAAGGTTGCGGTCGAACCTGCTCGGCTTCGGCGTGCTGCTCGGCGCGCTCGTGCTGTGGGAGGTGACCGCGCGGCTGCTGCAGTCCTTCTACTTCCCGCCGTTCAGCACCGCGGTCGTGCACCTCTTCGGGATCCTCACGTATCCGGAGTTCCTGCTCGGGGAGGCGTTGCCGAGCCTGTACCGGATGCTCATCGGCTTCGTGGTCGCTGCGGTGCTCGGCATCGTGATCGGCGTGCTGACGGGCTCGTTCCGGCAGCTGTTCAGGACGCTCGACCCGTTCTTCGAGTTCTTCCGCGCCATCCCACCGCCCATCATCATCCCCGTCGGCATCCTCCTGCTCGGCATCGGCGACGCCATGAAGATCATGGTGATCGCGTTCGGCACGTTCTGGCCGGTGCTGCTGAACAGCAATGACGGTGCGCGGAGCGTCAGCCAGGAACGTCTCGACACCGCCGCGATCTTCGGGCTGCGCAAGGCACAGGCGATCGTTCGTGTGGTCGTGCCATCGGCGATGCCGAACATCTTCGCCGGACTGCGCATCGGCCTGTCACTCTCGCTGATCATGATGGTGATCTCGGAGATGATCGGCAGCACCAACGGGATCGGCTACTTCATCCTCGACGCGCAGAAGACGTTCCGTGTGCCCGACATGTTCGCCGGCATCGCACTGCTCGGCCTGCTCGGCTACCTGCTGAACACCGGATTCATGGCGCTGGAGAACAAGGTGCTGGCGTGGCACCACGGTCAGACCAACACGCCGACTTGACCGACACGAGGAAGGTGGGCCGGGCGTCCCGATGACGAAGCACAGCAGTGAGGATCTCCGTACGGCTCTCGACCGGCTGCGCACCCACGGCGAGCTCGCCGACGTCACGGGCGAGGTCCACTGGGATCGGGAGCTCGGGGCACTGACCCGCGAGGCCCTGCGGCGCAAGGGTCCGGCCCTGCTTTTCGACAACATCACCGGGTACAACACTCCCGACGCGCGATGCGGGAAGCTCGTCACGAGCCTGCTGGCGAGCCAGCGCAGGCTGTCCCTGCTGCTCGGCTACGACACCCCGCCCGAGCACGATGAGCTCGTGAAGTACGTGCTCGACACCAACGCGAAGCAGGTGCCGCCCGTCATCGTCGACGACGGTCCAGTCCACGAGGTCGTGGTCAAGGGCGACGACATCGACCTGACCGAGCTGCCGGTACCGCGGTGGCACCACCTCGACGGCGGCCGCTACATCAACACGTTCGCGGCGATCGTCACCAAGGACCCCGACGACGGATCGGTCAACGTCGGCGTCTACCGCGGCATGATCTCCGGCCGCGACAAGATCCCGATGCTGCTCGTGCCGAGCCAGCACTGGGGCCTGCACTGGGCGAAGCACGTCGAGCGGAAGAAGCCGATGCAGGTGGCCTGCATCTACGGCTGGCACCCGGTGATGGACTTCCTCGCCGGCAGCCCCATCCCGAAGGGTGTGTCCGAGTACGACGTGATGGGCGCGTACCTCGGCGCGCCGGTGCCGCTGGTGCGGTGCCGGACGGTCGACCTGGAGGTGCCGGCGTCGGCCGAGATCGTCGTGGAGGGCTACATCTCGCCCGACCCCGACACGTACGAGATGGAGGGTCCGTTCGGCGAGTTCACCGGCTACGTCAGCGACCTGCCGACCCGCCGGCCGACGATCCAGGTGACGGCCGTGACGCACCGGGAGTCGCCGATCTTCCGTGGCACGCTGGAGGGTTCGCTGCCCGGCGCGAGCGGCGAGAACAGCCACATGTCCGCGTTGCAGCGGGCGGCCATCGCGTGGCGCACCCTGGAGAACGCCGGCGTGCCCGGCGTGACCAACGTCTACGTCCACCCGGTGACCAACGGCACGACGATCGCGGTGCAGATCCGCAAGGTCAACGAGGGTCACGCCAAGTGGGTGGCGTCGGCGCTGTGGAGCAGCGGCGCGGCGCTGTACCGGTACAAGAACGTCATCGTGGTCGACGAGGACGTCGACATCTCCGACTACTCCGCGCTCGACTGGGCGATCGCCTACCGGGTGCGCGCCGGCACCGACGACATCGTGGTGTTCCCCGGCAGCTTCGGCTCGCCCATCGACCCCAGCACCCCGCTGGAGGAGCGTTCCGTCGGCGATCTCGGCTCCGGCCTGTGGAACCGCATGCTCATCGACGCGACGAAGACCTGGCGCTACGCGGCGCGGGCCGAGTGGGGCGGCGCGAAGTTCCCTCCCACCGTCGAGAACGCCCCCGAGGACATCGCCCAGGTGAAGAGCCGCTGGGCCGAGTACGGCTTCACCGGCTGGGACGGCGAGTCCCGCGCGGAGACCTGATCCGTACGCTGGGTCCATGAGCGAGCACGTGCGTGTCGAGACCACGATCGACGACCGCGACGCCGCGGCGCGACTGGCCGAGTCGGTCGTCGGTGCCCGACTGGTCGCCTGCGCCCAGGTGGTGGGGCCGATCCGCAGCACGTACCGGTGGGACGGGGCGACGACGACCGACGAGGAGTGGCTGCTCGTCATGAAGACGGCGGGGGACCGGCTCGACGAGCTGGTGGCACACCTGCGCGACGCGCACCCGTACGACGTCCCCGAGATCGTCGCCGTCCCGGTGGTGGGCGGCAACCCCGACTACCTGGCATGGCTGACCGCGGAGACCAGGTAGTCGCTCGGGCGATCTGGGATCGCGTGGGGGTGGACCTAACCCCCCTGTGCCGGCCCGGCACGACACCTACGCTCAACAGCGTGGCGTGTTCGGACGCCGTTGGGTGGGCGGGTAGCGAGGTGGTAGCAGGTGACCGTGCAGAGACGGCCGGAGGCCGTGCGGTTGGAGTCGGTGACCAAGACGTACGAGACCGCGGGCGGCCGGGTGACCGCGCTCGACGAGGTGACCGTCGACGTCCCCGCGGGTGGGTTCACCGTGGTCATGGGGCCCTCGGGCTCCGGTAAGAGCACGTTCCTGCAGTGCGCGGCGGGGCTCGACCTGCCGACCCGTGGCCGGGTGTCGATCGATGGCTCCGAGGTGACCGGTGGCAACGAGACCGCACTGACGAAGTTCCGGCGCCAGCGGGTGGGCTTCGTGTTCCAGCAGTTCAACCTGCTGCCGACGCTCGACGTGCTGCAAAACGTGATGCTGCCGTTGCGGCTGGCCGGGCGGAAGGCAGACCGGCAGCGCTGCGTCGAGGGCTCCATCGAGGTCACGGCGTCCGGCGTGACCTCGACCCGGATCGTGCGACCCGTGACCGGGCATGTCGATGCCACGCTCGCGGGCTGGCCGAGGATCGGCGGGAACAGCAGCGTGTCCGCGGCGCAGAACGTGAACAGCTCACGGTCCTCGACGACGAACCGGTGCCGGGTCTCGCGCTGGGTCAGGCCGAACCCGAGCAGTCGCCCGTGGTCGTCCCAGTCCGTGCCTGGCTGTGCGCGCAGCCAGGCAGCCAGCCGCTCTTCGGGCACGCCGGCCTCGGCGGCCAGGCGCGACAGCGGCACCGGTTCCGCACGCTCGTGTGGGGGGAGGGAGGAGCCTTCGAGCTTCGCGCCGTGGTCATCGCGTGGTCCTTGGAAGACCTCTCACTCTGCTGCGTGACCTGCTCGGCACGTTCATCGACGCGCTGGTGTTGAAGGTCTGCGAAGGCGGTCGAGTGGCAGGCGTGCACGCGCTGGTCGTGACCGGGGTGAACGATGATGGGCACCGCGAGATCCTCGGCTTGCATCTCACGGTCAGGTGTTCGGGATGCGGACTTGGATGGTGAGGCCGCCACCGGGGCGGGGGGCTGTGTGGATGTGGCCGTTGTGGGCATGGGTGACGGCGCGGACGATGGACAGGCCGAGTCCGGCTCCTCGCCCGATCGGGTCGGTGTCGTCGGTGAGGCGGTCGTCGGTGAGGCGGTCGCCGGTGCCGAGTCTGCGGAACGGTTCGAACAGCTCGTCGATCTCGTCGATGCCGATGATGGGGCCGGTGTTCTCTACGGTCACGTAGGCGTAGCCGTCGGTGGTCCCGGTGGTGATCGACGTCCAGCCGTTGGTGGTGTTGTAGCGGATGGCGTTGTCCAGCAGGTTCTGGACGAGACGTTCGAGCAGTACCGGGTCGCCGGTGAACGTTGCGGGTGTGAGGGTGGAGCGGATCTCCACCCCGGCGGTGCGCGCGGTGCCGGACGAGACGGTGATCGCTTGGCGGGCGGCGTCCGCGAGGTCGACGGGTTCCCGCTCGGTGAGGTCCTGGTCGCTGCTGGCAAGTGTAAGGAGTCCGTCGATGAGGCGTTCGTGTCTGTCGTTGACCTCGAGCAGCGCTGTGCCGAGCTTGCGCGTCGCCTCGGGCACGTCGGGGTCGTCCAGGGTGACCTCGATGAGGGTGCGGTTGATCGTCAACGGGGTGCGGAGCTCATGGGACGCGTTGGCGACGAAGCGGCGCTGGCCGTCGAACGAGCGGTCGAGCCGTTCCAGCATGGCATCGAACGTGTCCGCGAGGTCCCTGATCTCGTCGGCGGGGCCTTGCAGCGCGATGCGTTCGTGGAGGCTGTGGTCGGCGACCCGGCGCGCGGTGGCGGTGATCCGCTGGAGCGGGTGCAGCGCACGGCCGGCGAGCAGCCAGCCGCACCCGCCCGCGGCGACGCCGACCACGCCCAGCGATACCAGCGACCAGGTCAGCATCGTGCGCAGGGTGTCGTCGCGTTCCTGCTCGAACTGGGCTCTGAGCGCCCGGTGGAACTCCGCGAGCTGTTCGCGGTCGGTCGCGTGCAGCTCGCGAAGGGTCTCCTCGGTGATCCGTTGGGTGCTGGCGACCCGCGTATTCAGGTTGTGGTCGAGCGCCTGCTGGAGGAACAGGTACGTGAGCGCGATGAGCGCCGTGCCCGCGAGGAAGAACGCTCCCGCGTACAGCGCGGTGAGCCTGAGCCGGATCGTCGACGGCCAGTGACGGCTCATCGGACGCGGTAGCCAGTGCCAGGGACGGTCTCGATGACCGGTGGGTCGCCCAGCTTCCTGCGCACCATCATGATGGTGAAGCGGACGACGCCCGTGAACGGGTCGGTGTGTTCGTCCCATGCCCTCTCCAGAAGCTGCTCGGCGGAGACCACGCCACCGTCGGCGCGTAGGAGTTCAGCGAGGACGGCGAACTCCTTGCGGGACAACGGGACGGGTTCCCCGTCGCGGGTGACGGCGTGCCGGTGCGGATCGAGCCGGATCCCCGCGCGTTCGAGCACCGGCGGGGTAGCGGGGCGCGCTCGCCGCGCGAGGGCTTGGACGCGGGCGATCAGCTCGGCGAACGCGAACGGTTTGGTGAGGTAGTCGTCGGCGCCGAGGCCGAGGCCTGTGACGCGTTGCGCGACGGCGGTCGCCGCGGTGAGCATCAGGATCCTAGTGTCCGACGCGGACTCGACGAGAGCCGCGCACACCTGGTCGCCGGACACGCGTGGAAGGTCGCGGTCGAGGACGACCACGTCGTAGTCGTTCACGGCCAGCCGCTCCAGCGCGGCGTCGCCGTCATACGCGACGTCGACGGCCATGGCGTGCTTGCGCAGCCCGTCGGCTACCGCGTCGGCCAACAGCCGTTCGTCCTCGACAACCAGTACCCGCACGTACACCATCGTGCCCGGCCGTCGCGTTAGGCGGTTGTTAGGGCGCAGCTAATGCCGCTCTAACGGCCCTCTTGGTCGACTGTGCGCATGACGCGATGGCTGAAGCTGCTCGGGATCCTCCTCGCCGTCATCGCCCTGCTGGTGGTCGCGTTGATGCTCACCGGCGTGCTCGGTGGTGGCGGTGGCGGCCACCAACCCAGGAAGCACGGCAGTGGCGGAATGAGCCAGACGTACGAACGCGAAAGTGGGTCGGCGTGGGACATGTGATCGAGGTGCACGACGTCGTCAAGACGTACCCGCTCGGTGACAGCGAGGTCGTCGCCGTCGACCACCTCAGCCTCGACGTCGGGCACGGTGAGTTCGTCGCGATCGTCGGGCGGTCGGGAAGCGGCAAGACGACGCTGCTGAACATGCTCGCCGGCATCGACCGACCCACGACGGGAACGGTGCACGCGGCAGGCGCGGACCTCGGCGCGATGTCGGAGTCCGGGCTGGCGAGCTGGCGTGGTGGCAACGTCGGTCTGGTCTTCCAGTTCTTCCAGCTGTTACCGACGTTGACCGTCGCGGAGAACGTGATGCTGCCGATGGACTTCGCGAAGAAGCTCCCGGCCGACGAACGCCGCAAACGCGCCGTACGTTTGCTGGAACGGGTCGGCATCGTCGACCAGGCGGACAAACTGCCCGCCACCCTGTCCGGCGGCCAGCAGCAGCGTGCCGCGATCGCCCGCGCGCTGGCGAACGACCCACCGCTGCTGCTCGCCGACGAGCCGACGGGCAACCTCGACTCGCACACCGCCGACGCCGTGTTGACGTTGTTCGCCGACCTCAACGCCGAGGGCAGGACCATCGTCGTGGTCACCCACGAACGCGACATCAGGTCGATCGTCTCGCGCGAGGTGACACTGGTGGACGGGCGCATCGTGTCCGACGCGAGCGCGCCGGCGGAGGTGGCGGAGTGAGCCTGTCGACGGTCAAGCTGCGCAGGGATCTGCGAGCGTCCTGGCCGCGGTTCGTCCTGATGGTGTTCGCAATCGCCGTCTGCCTGATGGCGTTCGGCGGGATACTCGCCGCCTGGGCGGTGGTCGGACGGGAGACGGGCAGCGCGTACCTGAGCACGGAGCCGGCGTCCGCGACGATCGTGCTCGACGAGCCCGTCGACGCCGAACGGATGGCGGCGATCGCCGACCAGGCGCGGCAGCGTCCCGGCGTCCTCCAGGCGACCGGCCGTACCCAGTTCGACACCGGCGTCCAGGTGAACGGCCGGCCGCGGGACCTGCGGCTGCAGACGTTCGTCGCGGCCGCGGACGACCCGATGCGCGTGGCGCGGTTTGACGTGGGTCAGGAAGGCAGCTGGCCGCCCGCGCCTGGCGAGATACTGCTCGGGCGCGACTCGCTCGCCTTGCTCGGCATCGCCGTCGGCGACACCGTGACCATCGAGCCGCCGGGCAGCGAACCGTTACGGCTGCGCGTCGCGGGGACGGTGTACGACCCGAGCCTCGCGCCGTCACCGCAGTACCAGAAGGGGCATGCGTACCTGTCCGCGTCGTCGCTCGCGACCGCTCGGTTCGACCAACTGAAGATCCAGGTCGCCGACCCCGCCGGGCCGCGGGTAGCGAGCGACGATCGCGCCGAGGTCGTCGCCGTCGCCGGTGAGGTCGGCAGCTGGCTAGGGCGTGACTACGACGTCGACGTCGCCGAGATCCAGGTGCCTACGCCGTACGCGCACCCGCATCAGTGGCAGGCCGACGTGCTGCTGCTCTCGCTCATGGCGGGCGGCGCGGCCGCGCTCCTTCTCGCCACGATCCTGGTGGCGGCCATGCTCAACAACCTGTTCACCAGGCAGATACCGCAGATCGGCATTATGAAGGCGGTAGGCGCGCGGTCAGGACGCATCGCACGCCTGTACCTGGCGATGACCTTCTCCGTCGCGGCCGCCGCCACCGCGCTCGCGATCGCGCCCGCCATCTTCCTCGCCCGTGACCGCGTCGGAGGGCTGCTGACGATGCTCGGCATCGAACCCGTCAGCCTCACCGCGCCCTGGTGGGCCTACGCCGTGATCGTCGCGGTCGGGCTCGGCCTGCCGCCGTTGCTGACGCTGCCGCCACTGGTGCGGGCGAGCCGTACCACGGTCAGGGCGGCGATCGACCACCACGGCGGCGCGACGAAGCCGAGTGCCGCCTCCGGTGTGCTCGCGCGGCTGAGCCGGCTGCCCTGCCTCGACCGCGGCGTGCTCATGGCGTTGCGGAACACCGTCCGCAGGCCGGCTCGATTCTGGTTGTCGGTTGGCCTGCTGGCGAGCGCGGGGACGGTGTTCGTGGCGGGCATGTCCCTGCGTTCCGGCACCGAGGCCGAGGACGGGGAGCGCCTCGCACAGCGTTACTGGGACGTCGACGTGGCGCTCGACCGGTCCGCTGGTGACGGTCACGTCACCGCCGCCGTGCGACGGATTCCCGACGTCACCGAGGTCCAGGCGTGGCGGCAGGTGCAGATCGGCATCGCCGAGACCGGGAAGCTCCCGTTCACCCGTACCTACCCCGACCAGGGGCACGGCAGCATCACGCTCAACACACTCCCAACGAAGTCGACGCTGGTGGAAGGCCGGCGGCCGCGCGACGGTGAGACCGGCGTGGTCGTGCTGGATCAGGCGGCCCGCGACAAGACCGTGCCAGGTCTCGGTCCCGGTGACGCCGTCCGGCTGTTCATCGACGGCACTCCGACGACATGGCGCATCGCGGGCATCGCCGAGGGCGGTGGTGAGGGCAGCGGCGTCTACGCGACGGCTGCCGGATTCGCCGATGCCACCGGTCAGCCGCAGGTGGTGAACCGGCTGCGGATCATCACGACGAGCCACGACGAACGGACCCGCCAGACCGTCGCGGCCGCCGTCGACCGGACGCTCACCGGGGCGGGCCTCACCGTCGGGTCCTCCCAGTCGGTCAGCCGTGGGAGTACCGCTTCGTCGGAGCACCTCGGGCCCGTCCTCGGCGTTCTGCTGGTCATCGCGCTACCTCTCGGCCTGGTCGGCGGGATCGGCCTGGCCGCCACGATGGGCGCCAACGTCCTCGACCGGTTCCGTGAGTTCGGCATCATGCACGCGATCGGCGCGCGCCCGAGGGCCGTCCGCCGCATCGTCGTCGTGGAAGGTACCTTCCTCGCGGTCGCGAGCTGCCTCGTCGCCGCCATCCCGACGCTGCTGCTCACCCTCGTGCTCGGCTACGGTCTCGGCAACCTCTTCGGCAACGCGGCGCTCCCTTACCGAATCTCCCCGCTCGCCGTCGGCATCTGGGTCGCCGTCGTCCTCCTCGGCGCTGCGCTCGCCACCGACGCCGCAGCCACCCGCGCGTCACGGATCACCGTCCGCGAGGCGCTCACCTACCTGTAACCGGCGCGGCTCGTCGTTCGGCGTGGCTTGATCACTACGGTTCGTCAGTGGTCAGGGTGAGTTGGCCGTGGTGGAAGTCGAAGTGCTGGGTAGGGAATCGGTAGATGTCGGCGAGCGTCATGTAGTGCCGCCGAGACACACCAACACGCGACACATCGATCCACAACATTTGACAATTGGGTTCTTGGATCAGTGAAGCGCAGACAGAACGAAGCCTGGCAGCGGCGGACCTCAGCAAACGCTCAGGAGCATCCAGAACCGGCGCCTTGGAGCCGAGGAGATTCGGCAGCTGGTCACCGCGCTGTCCGGCCTGCTGGAGATCCTGAATACGGCGCACCCCGACGACAAGACCGAGGTCTACTGGCAGCTCGGGCTGAAGCTCACCTACCACCCAGACGACAACACGGTGGCGGCCGAAACCTCGGCTGCCACCGTGCGCGTAGAGTTGTGTCCGAGGAGGGACTTGAACCCTCAAGCCGCTTACGCGGCACTAGCACCTCAAGCTAGCGCGTCTGCCTATTCCGCCACCCGGACGTGCGCGTGCGTGACGCGCTATGCGGGGGAGCCCCGCGGACCGTCACGATAGCACCCGGCCCTCAGGCGTCGCGAGGCAGATCGCCGACCGCGAAGCTGCGTCTGGCACGGATGATCTTGCGGCGCAGCCACACGTCGCGGCTGCCGTCGGCGTAGCGGCGAAGGCGGGCGAGCTCCCAGCTGCCGTACTCCGCCTGCTCGGTGAGGAGCTGGCGTGTCGCGTTGTTCGACAGGGTTCGCGGCAGGGAGAACCTGCGCACCTCGTACTCGACCGGGACGTTCATCTCTCCCATTGTGCCCGGCGACGTGAGGCGGGTCACCCATCTGCGTCGCGAAGCATGACAACGGGTCGAGCTCCTGGGTCGTTGAACAACCGGGCCCGGAGTCCACACAATCCGGGCGGGTGCCAATAGACCTTCGATCAGCGGAAGAAACGGGAGGAATGTCTGAGAAACCGCGCATGGAGCTCAGCGCGACGCAGGTAGTAGGTGGAGCACTGGCAGCGGCCTCGGCCGCGGTGGCCGCGTCGGTGTTCGGCGTGTACGGGACGATCATCGGCGCGGTGGTGGTCAGCATCGTGACGAGCGTCGGCGGGGCGATCTACACGCACTCGTTCCGACGCGGCCGCGAGGCGATCACCAAGGTGCGCGTGAACCGCACCGAACGCTTCGCTGCCACACCCGGGGGCAGCACCAAGGACACGCCGGCCGCGGACGACACGACGAGCGTGCCGGCGACGCGGACCGGGTGGCGGACGCGGCTGGCCGGGATCAACCCGAGGACGGTCGCGATCACCGCGGCGTGTGTGCTCGCCATCAGTCTCGGCGCGATCACCGGCATCGAGGCGATGATCGACAAGCCGATCTCCTCCGCCGTCGGCGGTGGAGGAGACAAGGGTGGCAACAGCCTCGGCCGTGCCTTCGACGGCCGGTCGGGAGGAGAAGACGGTGACAGGTCGCCGTCCCCGACGCCGACCGCCACCGTGACGACGACGAAGTCACCGACGGCGACCTCCACGGGGGAACCGACGACGGGGCCGTCGAAGCCGGCCACGTCGACCTCGACCGGCGAGCCGACGACGTCGAAGCCGACGACGAGCAGGCCGACGCTCCCGCCCACGAGCACGAAGCAGCCGAGCACGCAGCTGCCGACGGGTGGGGCGTCGAAGGAGGCGCAGCAGGCTCCCTAGTAGTACTTTGTTACGTGTGTCGCTACCGCTGATCCGGCTCGTGATGTGGTCGTGTTCTGATCCGTGACCCCGGAGGAGATGGACCAGGTCAGGCCGCGGCTGGTGGCGTTCGCTGCGGAGATGCTCGGCGGGC
>WHST01000132.1 GCA_009379955.1 Streptosporangiales bacterium
CGGACGCCGTCCGCGCGATCGCCGCGGCGGTCCCCGGCGCCGCGCGCGCGGCGGGAGAGTCCGCGCGCTCGGCCCGCGCCGCGCTCGCCGGGTCGCCCGCTCCCCGCACGACGGTGCACGGCGACTTCTCCACCGACCAGGTGCTCGTCTGCCCCGACGAGCTCCGCCTGCTCGATCTCGACCGCGCCACCGTCGACGACCCGGCCGTCGACCTCGCGAGCTGGTTCGCCGCCGAAGTCGTCGCGGAGCGTGCCCCCGCGGACGCGGAGCCCCGCGAGGTGCTGGCGCCGCTGCTCGACGGCTTTCCCGCAGCCACGCGAGCGCCGCTGCTCCGCCGTCTCGACCACCACGCCGCCGTCGCCCTGCTGAAGCGTGCGGTCGAGCCGTTCCGCACCCACGCCGACGACTGGCCCACCTTCGTCGACGCCTACGTGCGCGCCGCCCACCGCCTCGCGGAACGGACACCCCGCTCATGACGACCACATCCCCCGACACGGCGCGGTGTCCTGACGCTGTGACCGTCCCGTCGTCCGGGCGCACGTTGCGCGTGCGGCGCGCATGGCCGCGCAGCGACGGGCACGTGCTGCTGGAGCTCGGCGGCGACGACGGCAGCCGCGTCGCCGGGCAGTGGTTCGCCGACCGCGGCGAGCTCGCGCACGTGGCCGCGCGCACGCCGGCTCCCGGTGAGGCCGTCCCCGAGTCCAGCGTGCTCCTCCAACCGGACGGCGCCGACCATCGGCTGCCGGCGCTCGCGACGCTGCTGCGGCGTCCCGGCAGCAGCCTCGTCGCGCACCGCCCCGGGCGGCGGGCCGTGGTGCGGATGCCCGAGGGCGACGCGGTGCGCTACGCGAAGGTCGTCCGCCGGGGGCGCTCGCTCGACCTCGTCGCGAAGGCGCGGCTCGTCGACGAGCGGGCCGCCGGCGTGGTGACCGTGCCGCGGCTCGTCCGGCACCACGCCGACAGCGGCGTGCTCGTGTGGTCGGAGGTCGCCGGGCCGACGCTGCACGAGCAGGGCACCGACCGGTCGTGGCCGGCCGAGGAGGTCCGCCGCGTCTGGAACGCCGTCGGCGTCGCCGTGCGCAGGATGCACAACGGCCTCCCCGGCGCCGACCTCCCGCGCTACGACGCCTGCGCCGAGTACGTGAGCACCGTCCACTGGCTGTACGCCGCCGAGCGCCATGGCCTGCTCCCGCCCGTCGACGTCGACCACACGCTCGCCGAGCTGCGGGCGAGACGGCCGGGGTCGATCGGCGTCCTGCACCGCGACCTGCACGACAAGCAGCTCGTGCTCGCGACCGGCCGGCTGCTCGGCCTGCTCGACCTCGACACGCTCGCGGTCGGGGAGCGCGCGCTCGACGTCGCGAACCTGCTCGGCCACCTCGAACTGCGGGTGCTGCAGGGACTGCTCCTGCCGCACCAGGCCGAGGCCGCACGCGACGGCCTGCTCACCGGCTGCGCCCCCGACGCCGCGACGCTCTCCCGCATCCCCGCGTACCTCACGGCCACCCGGCTGCGCCTCGCCGGCGTCTACGCATTCCGTCCGCTGTGGCGCTCGGTGGCACACAAGCTCCTCGGCCGCGCCCTGCGTCGCCCCGGCTAGACCTGGCCGTGGTGTTCACACCGTGAGTCGGGGGTTCCCACATGCTGCAGGCGATGGGAACACCCGAATCGCAATGTGCAGCGGTGCTTCACCTCAGCTGGCTCGTCATGCCTCTGGTCCGCGACGAGGTGGACCGAGAGCGCGTGAGCGCATCGAGGCATGTCGGGTGACCGAGCCGCTGCCTGCCCTGCCCGATGATTCCTTCCGGCGCGTGCTCTGCGTCGTCGCGCACCCCGACGATGCGGAGTACGGCACGTCCGCAGCCGTCGCCCGCTGGACGGCGCGCGGCATCGAGGTCGGCTATCTGCTGCTCACGCGCGGCGAGGCCGGCATGCTCAGGTGTGGTAACCGTGCAGGAAGACCCGCACACCGGCTCTGACGATCCGATCCAGTTGTGCCTCACGGTTGGTTCCGGCCCCGTGGTGGAACGGCACCGCGCCCTGCACGAGCAGCATGAGGTGCGTGGCGGCCTGTTCGGCAGGCTGGTCCGAGCCATCGGAGCTGTCAGCGCCCTCGGGGGCGTCGAGCCTCAGCAGCCCCTGGTCGGCGATCCGGCACAGGTGGTCTGCGAGTGAGGCTACGACCCGTCGCGGTCCGGCCCGCTGCCAGGCGTCGAACGCCGGGCGAGGGATGTGCTCGAGCTCGGCGTTGACCTGCCGGACGAGAGAGAAGTGGTCGCGGTAGCCGGTCATCGGGCTTGCGAGATCCCGGCCGAACACCACGAGGTCGCTTTCGAGGTCGAGGATCTTGTCCAGGTGCCGCTCGATGATCGCGACCTGAGCATCGGCGACGCGTGTGGCGCTTTCCCGGATGACGGTCTCGAAGAGCTCGGCCTTGCCGCGGAAGTGGTTGTAGATCGTTCGCGTGGACACGGAGGCGCCCTGCGCGATCGCGTCCACGCTCGCTCGGGAGTATCCGTCCCGCGCGAACTCCGTCAGCGCGCCGTCGAGGATGGCCCGCCGCTTGTCCTGCCTGCCGCCCGCGGTCACCAAGAAGATCCCCCCCAGCCGGGAGTAAAACCATCGTTTTACCTGTTGCCATGTGCGTAGTACTTTACCGACCGCTCCGGCGGGAGAGCCTGACGCTTCGAAGGGAGATGCACGACATGTCGTTCACATCGGAGGAGATCGACTACGTGCGCACGCAACCGGTGGGCCGGATCGGCACGGTCGCCGCCGACGGCCAACCGGACGCCGTGCCGATCGGCATCGAGTACGACGGCACGTACTTCTATGTCGGCGGCGGGCTGGAGCCGGCGAAGACGAGGAAGTTCCTGAACGTCGCCGCGGGCAACGACAAGATCGTGCTGCTCTGGGACGACCTGGTCACTACCGCCCCCTGGACACCGCGGTTTCTCCGGGTCTACGGGACAGGCGACTTCGTCGAGCACACCGGGATGTTCGGGCCGGGAACGTACCTGCGGATCACGCCGACGGTCTCGTGGAGTTGGAACCTCGAGGCGCTGCCGTTCGACGGCTCCGACGACCGGCGGTTCGAGGCCAGACGTGCGGTCCACCACATCGAGACCGGCGTCAGGTGAGCTCCACGCCGAAGACCGTGAGGATGCTGTAGACGCCGAGCGCCGCGATCGCGACGCTGCTGACCGTGAGCCACACCGTGAACCACCTGGTGCCGTGCAGTCGGGCGTCGGTCTCCTTCCCGCGCAGGTACCACACGGCGATCACCACGACGACCAGGAAGATCCCGGTCATCACGCCGCCGATCTGCACCATCAGGACCGGGGACTGGAAGTAGAGGTAGGCGATCCCCCACAGGATGGGCAGGGCGACGGTGAAGCGCCGGACCCATCGCCTCCGCGGCACCGGGTCCTTCCAGTCGAACACCCCGACGCTGGAGAGCAGGTTCGCGTACATCCGTGACCAGCTGGGGATGGCTGCCCACATCGTCGAGCCGAGCACCGCGATCGCGCCGACCAGGAACAGGACGTTCGCCCAGTCGCCGAGAGCTCCGGTGTAGATGTTCGACAGCGTGGTGATCATCTCGTTGCCCTCGGGGACGAGCCCCTGCGGCTGGAGCACGGCGGCACCCATCAGGTAGAACGCCAGCGTGCTGAACGTGTAGATGACCCACGAGACGACGGCGTCCTTCTTCATCACCTTGATCCAGCCGTTGGCCCTGCGTACCCACTCGGCCGACCCGTCGTTCGGACCTGCCCAACGCGCGTAACCCTTCTCCACGCACCAGTAGGTGTAGAACGTGATCTCGTCGGCACCGACGCCGGTGATGCCGAACATCGCGAGAGCCGCGCCGAGCGCACCCGCCGGGATCAGGAACGTCAACCCGGAGGCGAGGTCGCTCGCGCTGTAGGCGAACTCGGTGGCGGGCAGGCCGACCGCGACGACGACGGTGAGGAAGGAGAAGACGGCGACCAGCGCCGCGGCTCCCCGCTCGATGAACGTGTACCTGCTCGAGTAGAGCATCACGATGCTGATGATCACCAGGAAGACCGTCCAGATCGTCAGCGACGTACGGCCCAACGGTTCGCTGCCCAGCGGCAGCAGCACACTGCAGGCCACGGCCACGCCCCCGATGATGCCGCCGAGCTGCAGCAGCTTGCTCAGCGCCAGCACGATCCACAGCACGTTGACCCAGCCGATCCGACCGAGCCTGGGCGGCACCTCGCCGTACCCGGTCAGCGCCGGCTTGCCCGTGGCGATGGTCCAGCGGGCCAGCTCGATCTGGACGGCGACCTTCACGAGTGTGCTGACCATGACCAGCCAGAGCAGGACGAAGCCCGCCTGGGCTCCCAACGTGGTGGTGGCGATGAGCTCGCCCGACCCCACGATGGAGGCGCTGAGGATCAGGCCGGGTCCCAGGTACCTGACGCTCTTCCGCCAGCCGACCGGCGGCTCCCGGATGCCGTCGGCGGTCAGGGTGTACGGATCCGTCGGTGCGACTTCGGCTGTGGCCATGGTGCGTCCTTGCGTTAGGCGGACTTTCGGGTGATTCGGCCGAGCAACGACCGGAGGAACGGGTAGGCGAGGACCAGGAAGCAGGTGACCATGAGGACGGCGCTGATGGGCCGGGTGAGGAACAGGCTCAGGTCCCAGTTGGTCTTGATCACGCTCTGCATGAAGTTCTTCTCGACGATCGGTCCGAGGACCAGACCGAGCACGACCGGCGCGACCGGGATGTCGACCTTCTCCAGCAGGTAGCCCAGGATGCCCAGCACGACCATCACCATGATCTCGAGCTTGCCGTTGTTGATGGCGAAGGATCCGACGATGCAGAAGGCGACGATGATCGGCATCAGCACCGACCGCGGCACGCGCAGCAGGTGGCCGCTGGCGCGGATCGCCGCGTATCCGAGCGGGATGAGCAACAGGTTCGCCACGATGAAGATCAGGTAGATCCCGTACAGCATGGGCGCCTGATCGGTGAACAGGCTGGGACCCGGCTGCACGCCCTTCACGAAGAGCACGCCGATCAGGATCGCCGTGATCGTGTCACCCGGTATGCCGAAGACGAGGGCGGGCACGTACGCCGAGGCGAGCGCGGCGTTGTTCGCGGAACCGGCGGAGACGATGGGTTCGATGTGGCCGTCGCCCTTGCCGAAGAGATGACCCTCCTTCGAGGCGTTCTTCGTCGCCGCGTACGAGACCCACGCCGCCACGTCGCCGCCGGCGCCCGGCAGGGCACCGACGGCACTGCCGATCAGGTTGCCGCTGACCACGCTCTTCTTGTAACGCCAGAGCGTTCGCAGGGTCTCGCGGAACGCGCCCTTGGTCCTCATCCTCACTCGCACCCGACTCGCCGCCGGGTCGATGACGTTGCGCAGCACCTCCGAGAGCCCGAACAGACCGATCATCGCCGGGATGAAGCTGATTCCGGCCAGCAGCGGCTCCTGCCCGAACGTGAACCTGGCATAGCCCAGCGAGACGTCGAGACCCACCGTGGAGAGGAAGAGCCCGATCGACAGGGCGATCGCGCCCTTGACCTGGGAACCGCGGGAGATGATGACCGCGGCCGTCAGCCCGAGGACGGCCACCCAGAAGTACTCGTACGAGGTGAACCGCAGCGCGAACTCCGCCAGCAACGGGGCGGCGACGATCAGGACGGCGGCACCGACGATGCCACCGATCGCAGACCCGACGAGCCCTACGCCGAGCACCAGTGCGCCCTTGCCTGACTGGGTCATCCGGTAGGCGTCCTCGGTGTAGGCGGCGCTGGCCGGCGTGCCCGGCATCCGCACGAGCGCGGACGGGATGTCGCCGGCGAAGATGGCCATGGCCGACATCGTGATGATGGACGCGATCGCCGGCAGTGGTTCGAGGAAGAACGCGATGGGCACGAGCAGCGCCGTCGCGAGTGTGGCGGTCAGCCCCGGGATGGCACCGATGAAGAGTCCGTAGACGCCCGACAGCAGCACCACGACCACCAGGGTCGGGTCGAGCAGCGTCTCGAGCGCCATGCCCAGGGTGTGGAACACGACGGGAGCCCCTAATGTCCTGCGCCAGGAGTACGTGCGCCCCTGCCGACGCCCAGGCGGGCACCTCGCTGCGTTGTCGGCAGAGCCCAAGTACACCCAGTACGAGGGCCTACCTCCGCCTTGCGATGCACCCACCTGGACGCCGGCAGCGGCACACAACCTCTGGCGCAGGACATCAGCCCAGGACTCCGTCGGGCAGCGGGACCAGCAGCAGCCGCTCGAAGACGAGGTAGATCAACGTCGCCGTGACCACCGCCGAGACCAGCGCCACCCACACGCGAGCACCCAGCCGCCACGCCAGAGCGAAGAGGCAGATGCCGATGGTGAGGGTGGACCCGAGGACGTCGACGACGAGCAGGTAGAAGACGATCGAACCGACCACAGCGGCGGCGTTGATCCAGGCCGTCCGCGACGGGACGGTGACGTCACCTCGGGGCTCCTCGCTCGTCCCTGCCCTGGTGACGCGGTGCCTGATCCAGCGCCCGACCAGGACCGAGCCGAAGAGGACGAAGAGCCCGCCGACGATGCCGGGGAACAACGCCGGCCCGGGCGAGCCGTCCTCGAGCCGGGGGAAGCCCTGGACGTACACCAAGACGGTCGCGCCGAAGAGTGCCGACACGGCGCCGCTGACGAGGTCCCCGAGACCGGAGCGCCAACGTTCGTCCTCCCCCACGATGCGCGCGGGGGTGGTCACGATGCGAGCCCCGCCCGTTTCATGATCTGGCCCTTGGACGTGTCCTGCTGGGTCATGAACTTGCCGAAGTCCTCGGCGTTCCGCCAGGTGATGCCGAAGCCGGACTTCTTCATGAAGCCCTGGTACGCCTTGCCGTGGACGATCTCGTCGAGGTGGCAGGCCAACTCGGCGACGATGCGCGTGTCCATCCCCTTGGGGCCGGCGATGCCGCGCCACGCGGACATCTCGAAGTCGATGCCCTTCTCCGCCAGCGTGGGCAGGTCCGGATAGGCGGCGTCCCGCTTCTTCGCCATCACGCCGATGGGCTTGGCCTTCTTCGCATCGATCATGGTCTTGTTCTCCACCAGGCTGGCGGTGGACACGTCCACGCCTCCGGCGACGAGCTCCTGCAGTGCGGGCGCAGCACCCTCGCTCGGCACGAACCGGATCGCGTCCGGGTCGACCCCGGCCTCGATCAGCATGCCCTTGAGCGCGAGATCCCAGATCCCGCCACGACCGGTGCCGGACGCGGTGAGCTTGCCCGGGTCCTTCTTCGCCGCATCGATGAGGTCCTGGGCGGTGTTCCACGGCGCATCGGCTCTGACGGTGATCCCGGACGCGTCGGAGTTGACCTGCGCGACGGGCGTGACGTCCTCGTGGTCGAGCTCGGTGAGACCCTGCCAGTGCATCATCGTGAGCTCGACCGTCACGAGACCGATGGTCGAACCGTCGGGTCGGCCGTTGGCGATCGCCGAGTGTCCGACGGCACCGCTGCCACCGGTGCGGTTCACGACGTTGACCTGGTTGTCGAGCAGCGTGGCGAGCTCACTGCCGACGAAGCGTGCGACGCTGTCCGTGCCACCGCCCGCCGCCCATGGCACGACGAGCTGGACGGGTCCACGCGGGTAGTTCGGTGCCTTGTCGCACGTCTCGCCGGACGCCGACTCGGTGCCCGCTCCGCCGCCACCACCACCGCAGGCGGCGAGGACGAGGCCGGCCGACCCGACGAGCGCGGCCATGCGGACGATCGCGGAGTGGTGCCTACGCCGTGACGTGCTGCCGGTCTGAGGGTGATTCGGCATGTTTCCTCCTGTGACGAACGGAGGCAGGCGATGACGAACCATGTTGGGCGCGCCGCACGATCCGGGTCAATGGCATGCTTCGACTACTAAGTTCCCACGGGCCGGATGAGACGTTCCGGCTCGACCGCTCGAAGGTGCGGTGAGGTGAACCATGGCGAGGATCGAGCACGTCGCCTGGCTCGAGACGTTCGTGGCCGTGGTCGACAGCGGCAGCTTCAGCGCGGCCGCCGGCACCGTCCACCGGTCCCAGTCGCGGGTCAGCGCACACGTCGCCGGCCTCGAGCAGGCGCTCGGAGCGACGCTCTTCGACCGCAGGCACCGTCCGATCGTGCTGACCGACGCCGGCGAGGCGTACCTGCCGCACGCACGCGAGGTGCTGGCCGCGTTGGGCCGCGGCGTGGCGGACATCGAGGCGGTCATCGGCGTGACCCGCGGCAACATCGTGCTGGGCAGCTACCCCAGCGCGAGCGCCGCGTTCCTGCCCGAGCTGATGACGTCGTTCAGTGCCCGCTACCCGCAGGTGCGGGTGGACCTGGTCGAGCAGGCCACGGTCGACCTGGCCGAGTCGCTCAACTCCGGTGAGCTGCACCTGGCGCTGCGCGCACTCGCGCCCCAGCAGAACACCGAGGGACTGGCCTACCGGCCGCTGTGGCGTGAGCCCCTTGTCGCTGTCTTCCCCGCCGACCACCCACTGGCCGGCGTGCCGGAGCCGATCGAGCTGACGGAGCTGACCGGGCACCCCCTGGTGACGATCGGGCAGTTCGGCGCGGACGCCGAGTACGAGACGCTCGCCGCTCTCAAGCAGGCGGAGCATCCGCCGCGCATCGCCTGGCAGACCGACCAACCGCAGACCCTGGCGAACTTCGTCCGCGCCGGTCTCGGCGTCGGATTCACCAACGCACTCGCGATGCGCGTCTCCGACACCAGCGGACTCGTGACCGCCCGGGTCGGCCCACTGGAACGGGGCCGTACGGTCGGGATCTTCTGGGACCCGCACCGCTACCTGGCCAGGGCGGCATGCGTCCTGCTCGAGCACGTGGTGAAGGCGCCGAGGCCCACCGGTACCTTCCCGCTGCCCCCAGGACAGCGCGCGCCGACGATCCGCCCGGCGGATAACGGGCAGACGCAGATCGCGGTTCACACCGGCAGCGCCCTTTCCTAGCATCGCCACATGAGCATGTCAGCTTCTGGCCCACTCACCGACGTCGTCGCACGGTCCGCGGACATCCCCTGGGTACCGCAGGGATCGGGGAACGTCTGGTTCAAGCCGCTGCGCATCTCGGTGGAGCAGAACCGTTGGATCAACCTGCTGAAGGTGACCACCGGCGGGATCGTCAACCGCCACCGGCACCTCTCCGAGGTCGAGGGCTGGGTCATCCAGGGCAGCTGGCACTACCTGGAGCACGAGTGGACGGCCAACCCCGGCGACTTCGTGTACGAGCCCAGAGGTGACGTGCACACGCTGGTGGCCGACGTCGAGGACGAGGACCACCCGATGCTCACCCTGTTCTCCATCCACGGCGACATCGAGTACGTGGACGAGAACGGCGAGCAGCTCTACATCGAGGACGCCAGGTCGAAGCTGCGCCGCTACCTCGAGCACTGCGAGACCGCCGGCATCACCGCGCCGGACGTGGCCTACTAGGCCGTCACGGCAGATGGGATCCCCGTTCGACCTGCACGGTCGCGTCGCCCTCGTCACGGGTGGCGCGACCGGTATCGGGCAGGCGATCGCGGTGGGTCTCGCGGAGACCGGCGCCGACCTGGTGCTGACCTCGGAGCGGGACAACCTCGACGAGACGGTCGGGCGGGTATCGGCGCTGGGACGCAGTGCTGACTGCCGTCGTCTGGACCTGTCACGTGGTGACGACATCCCCGAGGTCGTCGGCGACGTGCTGACCTCGCACCGGATCGACATCCTGGTGAACGCCGCCGGCATCATCCGCCGCCAGCCCGCCCTGGAGTTCAGCGACGAGAACTGGCGCGAGGTGCTGGAGGTGAACCTGACGGCCGCGTTCACGCTCAGCCGCCATGTGGCAGCGCCGATGCTCGTCCGCGGGAGCGGCAAGATCATCAACATCGCGTCGATGCTGAGCTTCCAGGGCGGGCACCTGGTCACGTCGTACACCGCCAGCAAGCACGGACTCGTCGGACTGACCAAGGCGTTCGCGAACGAGTGTGCGCCGCGCAACGTCCAGGTCAACGCACTGGCGCCCGGCTACATCGCGACCCGCACGACCGAGGCGCTGCGGGCGGACCCGGAACGCAGTGCCGAGATCCTGGCGCGGATCCCGGCCGGCCGCTGGGGAACACCGCGCGACATCAGCGGCGCCGCCGTGTTTCTCGCCTCGCACGCCTCCGACTACGTCTCGGGCCACGTGCTCGCCGTCGACGGCGGCTGGATGGCACGATGATCATCCCCGGCGCATAGGAGACGTGTCGATGACCGCACCCGTCGTGCTGATGCCCCACCGGATGAACGACGTCGTGACGGCGGGCTGCGCCGCGCACTTCGAGGTGATCAGGCTCTGGGAGGCCGACGACCAGGACGTGGTCCTCGACTCGCGCGGCAAGGACGTACAGGCGATCGCTGCGGGCCACGCCAGAGTGGACGCGTCCCTGATGGACCGCCTGCCCAACCTCGAGATCGTCGCCAACTTCGGCGTCGGTTACGAGACGATCGACGCGGCCGAGGCGGCGCGTCGCGGTGTGGCGGTGACGAACACCCCCGGAGTGCTCGACGACGAGGTCGCGGACACGGCGATCGCCCTGTTGCTCATGACCGTCCGCGAGCTCCCCGGGCGGAGCGATACCTGCGCGCCGGGCGCTGGCCGAACGGCTCGTACCCGCTGACGCCCATGACGATGGCGGGACGCACCCTGGGGATCCTCGGTCTCGGTCGCGTCGGCGAGGCGATCGCAAGGCGAGCAGAGGTGTTCGGGCTCGCCGTCGCGTACCACAACCGGAACGAGAAGGACTCGCCCTACACCTACTACCCGACGCTGCTCGCGATGGCGCACGCCGTCGACACCCTGGTGATCGCCATACCGGGAGGAGACGCCACCAGAGGTCTGGTCGACGCCGAGGTGTTGGCGGCCCTGGGGCCAGAAGGAGTCGTGGTCAACGTGGCCAGGGGCTCGGTCGTCGACGAGGCAGCGCTCGTCGAGGCACTGCGGTCGGGCACGATCAGGAGCGCCGGCCTGGATGTCTACGCGGACGAGCCGCACGTACCCCAGGCCCTGATCGACCTGGAGCACGTCGTCCTGCTGCCGCACGTGGGCTCCGCCAGCGTCCAGACGCGTGACGCGATGGGGCGGCTGTGCGTCGACAACCTGGTGGCGTGGTTCGGGACGGGCAGGCCGACGACACCTGTCCCTGAGACGAGACACCTCACCCGCGCTGGGTCTCTTCGCGGGTGAGGCGCTCGGTCGGCGAGCGCGGGACGAGCGCCACCAGCACCGCGCCGAGCACCGCGGCGATGCCGAAGACGTAGAAGTTCCACTCGACTGCCAACGTCGAGCCGACGATGAACCCGCCGATGACGGGACCGAGGATCGCGCCGAGCCGGCCGACGCTGAGCGACCAGCCGACGCCGGTCGCACGGCTGCTCACCGGGTAGAACGACGCGACGTACGCGTTCATCAGGATCGCTGTGCCGATCGAGCCGAACCCGGCGAGTGCGACGAGCAGCAGGTTGACGCCGAGCCCGAACTTGAGGCTGAGCAACAGGTTGGCGATCGCCGCGGCGGCGAACGAGATCATCAGCACGACCTTGGAGCCGTACCTGTCGCCGATGCGCGCGGCGGCGATCGTGCCGACGACCGCGCCGACGTTGAGCGAAGTGAGCACGAGCAGTGCGGAGCCCAGCGGGAAGCCCGACCGGCGCATGATCTCGGGCAGCCAGGTCGCGAGGCCGTACACGAGCAGCAGGCCGAGGAACGCCGCCGCCCACAGCATCACCGTGCCGACGACGTAGCTGCGCCGGAACAGCTGCGCGACGGACGCGAACCTGCCCCGCGGCGCCTCGTCCTCCGCCCCGGCCTCGACCGTCGGGTCGACCGGCGCCGCGGTCACCCCGAGGCGCGCCTCGACCGCCTGGGCCTCCGCGACGCGTCCCTTGGCGCGCAGGAACGAGACCGACTCCGGCAGGAGCTTGACGCTGACGGGGACGAGCAGGAGCAACGGCGCGACACCGATCCCGAGCATCACCCGCCAGCCGAACGCAGGGATGAGCGGGACGGCGAGGAGCGCGGCGAGGACGCCACCGACGGAGTACCCCGTGTACATGACCGCGTAGACGAACTGCCGACGCCTGACCGGTGCGTACTCCAGTGTCAGCGCCGTGATGGTGGGCATGACGCCGCCGAGCCCGACGCCGGCGACGAACCGGAACAGCCCGAGCAGCTCCGGAGTGGGAGCGAACGCGGCGAAGCCCATCGCGATCGAGAACCACACCTGGCAGGCGATGACCAGCTTGCGGCGCCCGACCATGTCGGTGACCGTGCCGACGACGAGGGCGCCGACGAGCATGCCCATCAGCGCGTAGCTGCCGATCGCGCCGGCCTGGGCGGGCGTCAGGTGCCACACCGGGTCGCGCAGCAGTGAAGGGACGATCGCGCCGTACACGGTGAGGTCGTAGCCGTCGAACAGGATCGTGCCCCAGCACAGGACGATGACGACGAGTGGCGTACGGCGCGCCTGGTCCGCGACGGGGGCAGTCAAGGTGTCGCTCCTCAGCCGAGCACGAACGGGTCGCGCGTGTCCCCGGAGAGCTCCACCCAGATCGCCTTCGTCTCGGTGTACTCGCGGATCGCGTCGATGCCGTTCTCGCGCCCGATGCCGCTGAGCTTGAAGCCGCCGAACGGCACACCAGGCGCGACGACGCGGTACGCGTTGACCCAGACCGAGCCGGCACGCAGCCGGTGCGCGACGCGGTGCGCCCGGTGCACGTCCTTGGTCCACACCGCACCGGCGAGGCCGTACGGCGTCGAGTTCGCCGCGGCGATCGCCTCGTCCTCGGTCGTGAACGGGATCACCGCGACGACCGGGCCGAAGATCTCCTCGTCGACGACCTTCATGCCGGACCTGGCACCTGTCACCACGGTCGGCCGGACGAACAGCCCGCCGACCTCGGGACCCGCGGCGCCGCCGCACGCGATCGTGCCGCCCTCGGCCTCGGCGGCGTCGAGGTAGTGCAGCACCTTGTCGTACTGCGCCTGGTTCGACACCGGGCCCATCTCGGTCTCCGGATCGGCCGGGTCGCCGAGCTTGACGGTGTTGGCGCGCGCGACGATCCGCTCGACGAGCGCGTCATGGACGTCCTCGTGCACCAGCAGCCGCGACCCCGCCATGCAGGTCTGTCCCGTGGCCGCGAACACCCCGGCGATGACGCCGTTCGCGGCGGCGTCGAGGTCGGCGTCGGCGAAGACGACCTGCGCCGACTTGCCCCCGAGCTCGAGCGAGACGCGCGCGAGGTGCTGGGCGGCGGACGCGGCGACGTCCGCGCCCGTCGCGGTGGACCCGGTGAACGCGACCTTGTCGACGTCGGGATGGGCGGCGAGCGCCTTGCCCGAGGCCGGTCCCCGGCCGGTGACCACGTTGAAGACGCCGGGCGGGAAGCCTGCCTCCTCCACCAGCTCGGCGAACGCCAGCGTCGACACCGGCGTGTAGTCGGACGGCTTGACGACGAACGTGCACCCGGCGGCGAGCGCCGGCGCGAGCTTCCAGACCATCAGCAGCAGCGGCGAGTTCCACGGCACGATCGCGCCGACGACGCCGACGGGCTCGTGCCTGGTGTAGGTGAGGAAGTTCGCCCGCCCGTTGGGGATCACCTCGCCCTGGATCTTGTCGGCGAGACCGGCGAAGTAGTAGAACCACTCGGGCAGGTAGTGCATCTGGCCCGACATCTCGCGCAGCAGCTTGCCGTTGTCACGGGTCTCGACGGCGGCGAGCGCGTCCGCCTCCCGCGCGACGATGTCACCGAGACGGCGCAGCAGCCTCGACCGCTCGACCCCCTGCAGCTCCCCCCACGGTCCGGCCAGCGCCTCGCGCGCGCTGCGTACGGCGAGGTCGACGTCGGTCTCGTCGGCGTCGGGCACCTCGGCCCATGCCGCTCCGGTGTACGGGTTGAGGCTCGCGAACGTGGCGCCCGACACGGCGTCGACGTGCCGCCCGCCGATGTGCATCTGGTAGCGGCGCAGATCCGCCGATCCGTCGGATGCCTGGGTCATGAGCGTCCTCCTATCTGGTCGAGCACACGTGCTACGGGACGAGAACCGCCTTGATGACACCCTCACGCTTCTCGCTCGCCAGCTCGAAGAGCTCGCGAGCGTCGGCCAGCGGCGCGCGATGGGTGATGAGCGTGTCCGGCCTGATGACACCCTCGGCGGTGAGCCGCAGGCAGGTCTCGTACTGGCCCTTGCCGCCGTTGCCGCCGATGCCGTGCATGGTCAGGCATTTCATCATGTACGGGATGAGGTCGATGCTGCCCATCGTCGTCTGGATGCCGACGTTCGCGAGCCGACCGTGCTTGCGGGCCAGGCCGACCATCGCGCCCACGGTGGGCTTCGTCCCCGCGGCCTCGATGACGATGTCCGCGCCGTCGCCCGTCAGCCCGAGGACGGCCTCGTGCACGTCGCCCACGGACGCGTCGACGAGCTGCTCCGCGCCGAACGTCCTGGCCAGATCCAGCGCCTCGGCGCGGAGGTCGACCGCGATCACGCGCGCGCCGGCGATCCGCGCCATGGCGATCTGCGCGAGGCCGATCGGACCGCAGCCGAGGACGACCGCCCACTCGCCGATCTCCGGCTGGAGGCGTCGCATGGTGTTGAGCGCGACGGCGAACGGTTCGAGGTTGGCCGTGCTCTCCGTCGTGACGCCGTCGGGGATCGGCACGAGGTTCGCCACCGGCACGGCCATGTACTCGGCCATGCAGCCGTCGGACCACAGCCCGATGAGCTTCTTGTTCTCGCAGTGCTCGTGCCCGCCCCGCGCGCACAGCTCGCACGTGCCGCACGGGAACGACGGCTTCACGACGACCCGGGTGCCGGTCGCGACACCGGTGACGTCCGGCCCGACCTCGACCACGGTGCCGCCGAAGTCGTGCCCCAGCACCCGCGGCAGCTCGGTCGGCAGCGTGCCCTCGTACTGGTGGACGTCGGTGCCGCACAGGCTGGCGGCCTCGACCCGGACGACCACGTGGTGCGCGCCCGCCCGCGGGTCCGGCCGGTCCTGGATCTCCAGCCGGTGCAGGTCGGTCAGCACGCACGCCTTCACGACAGCTCCCCTCAGCCTACGGCGAGTGACCGCTCACGCGGACACTTTGTCTCGTTTCGGAGACCGTAGGAGGGCGCGTCCACCGCCGTCAAGGCCCGGCGGGAGCCGCCGCACGCCGCCCGGCAGACTGGGCCGATGGCTACGGATCCCCCACCTGCGGCCGACCGGTCGAGGCGCCAGGCCGCGCAGGCCGCCGCGTTCGACGAGATCGGCGCCCGCTACGACGAGGCCTTCCCCCACAAGGAGGGCCAGGTCGACGCGACCGACTGGCTCATCGCCCACCTGCCGCCCGGCGCGACCGTCCTCGACGTCGGCTGCGGCACCGGCGTCCCGACCGCCCGCCGGCTCCTCGACGCGGGCCACGTGGTGACCGGCGTCGACATCTCCCCCGGCATGCTCGCGCTCGCCCGCGAGAACGTCCCCGAGGCCGACCTCCGGCAGCTCGACATCCTCGACCTCGACGAGTCCCTCGGCACCTTCGACGCGGCGGTCGCGTTCTTCTCGCTCCTGATGCTCCCCCGCGGCGAGATCCCGACCGCCCTGCGGCGCGTACACGACCTCCTCGCCCCCGGCGGGCTGCTCGTCCTGGCGATGGTCGAGGCCGACCTCGACGACGTCACGATCCCGTTCCTCGGCAGCGACGTCCGGGTCAGCGGTTACGCCCGCGACGACCTGCGCGACGTACTGGAGGACAACGGCTTCGACGTCGACGACCTCCGCGACCTCACCTACGCCCCCGCGACCGACGGCGCGCCGCCGGAGGTGGAGCTCTTCGCCACCTGCCGCCGCCGCTAGGGTCGTGGCCGTCAGGGAGGGTGACGGGCGGAGGGCGATGGCCACACCGGAGCGGATGGGGCGCTACCAGATCCGTGAGCAGATCGGGTCTGGCGGCTTCGCGACGGTCTGGCGTGGGTACGACGAGCGGCTCGACAACGACGTCGCGGTGAAGGTGCTCGCCGAGAACTGGGTCAGGCGTCTCGACGTGCAGGACAGGTTCCTGCAGGAGGCCAGGGCGCTGCGCCGTACCGACTCCGACCGCGTCGCGCGTGTCTACGACATCGACACGCTCGGCGACGGGCGGCCGTACTTCGTGATGAGCTACGCCGACCGCGGCACGCTGGCCGACAGGCTGACGTCCGACGGGCTGCCGGTGGGTCAGACGCTCTGGTACGCGGCCGAGACGGCCCGCGCCGTGCAGGTCCTGCACGACCACGGCATGTTGCATCGCGACATCAAGCCCTCCAACATCCTGTTCCGGTCCACCGCCACCGGCGAGCAGCTGATGATCGCCGACCTCGGGCTGGTCAAGGCAATGGCCCACGCGTCGGGCTTCACCGTCGCCGCCGGAACGCCCGGTTACATGGCACCGGAGCAGTCCGCGGTCGGGGGCGACCTCGACCAGCGCGCCGACGTCTATACGCTCGGCGCGCTGACGTACCGGATGCTCACCGGACACGCGCCGGTCTCCCCGTCGTCCGGCCAGACGCCCGCACCACCGAGCACACTGCGCGCGGACATCGGTCCTGACGTCGACACGGTCGTGATGCGCGCCCTCGAGCCGCACCGCGACGCGCGCTGGCCCGACGCCAGGACCTACGCCGACGTCCTCGGCCACCTCTCCGGCACCTCCGCTCCGTCCGGTGACCCGACAGCGATGCACTCCGACCGGCAGCCACCGAGCCCTCCGTGGTCGCAGCTCGCGGAGCCCACCCAGCCCGGCGACCGACGTCCGGCAACCCGCCGGCGCACACTCGTCACCCTCGTCGCGGGGTGCGGTGCGCTCGTACTCCTCCTCGTCGCCGGCGTCGTCTACTTCCAGACGAGACACACGACCATCGAGTCGAAGGACGGCGCCGTCGAGGTGACGATTCCCCGCGCGTGGGACAAGGGCTCCCGCAGCCCCGTGGTCGACGTGGACTACGCGTCCGACTACGGCACGGCGGGGGACGCCCTCGTGCTGACCAGTGGGCAGACCACCCTGGAGGATCCGGGCATCACCCTCGCAGCCGACCTCGACCTCGGCGACGACGATCCCCAGGAGGTGATGGAGATATATGCTCCCGACAGCTGGCCGGCCTCGAACTGTGATCACGTCGACGACATGTACCAGCCGAACGACCGGTTCCGGTCCGGCGTAGTGTGGACGTACGTCGAGAGCTGCGGACCCAAACGCTACGTCGAGGCGATGATGATCGGCCGGGGCGGCAAGTTCGGCGTCCACGTGTTCGCCACCGCCGACGACGCCGACCAGTTCGCCGACGTCCTCGCCAGCATCAAGGTGGACCCGGACAAGCTCCCTAAGGACTAGTGTCGCCCGCCGGAAATTCGTGTGATATATCGTGCGAGGGAGTCGAGGATTTCCTCCGCGGTCTTCTTCCACACGAACGGTTTCGGGTCCTCGTTCCACATCTTGATCCATTCGCGGACGTCTTTCTCCAGTGC
>WHST01000133.1 GCA_009379955.1 Streptosporangiales bacterium
CCAGGCGACAACCGGGCCACCGCCCTACCCCCCACCCCGCAAACACCTCAACCACACCCCACAACACCCCACCACGGCCACACCACCACCCCACGTGAACAATCGAGGTTAACGTGATCAACGTGGACTTCACCTCGTGCACGGACGAGGTGAAGTCCACGTTGGTGAGGTGAAGCACCCTCCCGCCCGCCAGTCGGGGAACGCGGGTCAGGTGCCGCCCCCGGTCGCCGCTCCGGTGGTGACCGCGGCGGTCGACGCGGCCATCACGGCGGCCTGCACGGCCTCGATCGCGTCCTTGGTGGCCTTGGCCGCCCAGTTGCCCGCGGTGAGCTCGTTCAGCTTGCGGCGCAGCGCCTTCTTGTCGAGGGTCGGGAACACCTTCGGGCCCATGCCGCAGGCGTGGACGAGCACCGCGAGCGTCAGCGTGCGCTCCTCGGGCATCCGTCCCTCGACGATCGCCGCGGTCAGGCGCTGACGCACCTCCAGCTCGGGCACCGTGTCGCGGGCGGGGTACGTCTTCGTCGAGAAGACCAGCAGCACCTTGCCGCTCTCCTCCCGCAACGACCCGGCGTCGACCAGTCGGCGCAGCACGGTGTCCTTGGTGCCCTTGCGCAGCTGCTCGACCCAGCGCTGCGGCTTGCGCACGGAGCCCGACGCGATCGTGCTCAACGCCGCGTCGAGCATCGCGTCGCCGGTCGGCGACGGGTCGACGACCGTGACCTTCTTGTCCGCCAGCGACACCTTGCCGACCAGCGCGAGCTCGGCGAGCAGCGCGCCCCCGAGTCCGTAGTCGAAGTACGACCCGGCGGTGGACCTGCCGCTCTCGTCGTCGTACGCCAGCAGGGTGAGCTCCTCGGCGAGCGTGAGTGCCATACCCACGAGGCTAGCGAACGGGGCCTACCGGGACTACCGGGCTAGAGCTTCTCGCCGACCAGGACGGGTTCGCAGGTCAGCTCGACGTCGAAGGCGGTGAGCACGCCGCCGCGCACCTCGCGGGCGAGGGCGAGCAGGTCGGCGGTGGTCGCGCCGCCTCGGTTGGTGAGCGCCAGGGTGTGCTTGGTCGAGATCTTCGCGAACCCGTTGCCGTACCCCTTGCCGAAGCCGGCGTGCTCGATCAGCCACGCCGCCGAGACCTTGACGCGGCCGTCGGGCATCGGCCAGCGCCTGGTGTCGTCGGGCAGTCGCGCGGCGGTCTGGCCGTCGACGAGGGGGTTGGTGAAGAACGAGCCCGCGCTCCAGGTGTCGTGGTCGTCCTCCTGCAGCACCATGCCCTTGCCGGTGCGCAGCTCGAGCACGGCCTCCCTCGCCACGGCCAGCGGCACCTGGCCGCCCTCCTCGACGCCGAGCACCCGGGCCACCTCGGCGTAGCGCACCGGCGCCGAGAGGCCACCGTCCCGCAGCCGGAACGTCACGGCGAGCACCACGCGCCTGTCGTCGGACTTGAAGACGCTGTCGCGGTACGTGAACGCGCACTCCTCGGGCGTCATCTCGGTGATCTCGCCGGTGTGCCGGTCGAGGACGCGGACCGCCTCGATGGTCTCGGCGACCTCCTGGCCGTACGCGCCGACGTTCTGGATGGGGGTGGCGCCGGTGAGCCCGGGGACACCGGACAGGAACTCGACGCCGGCCAGACCCTCCTCGACGCAGCGGACGACGACGTCGTCCCAGTTCTCGCCGGCCTCCAGCGTGACCACCACGGTGTCGCCGTCCCGGGTGACCTGCTCCCCCGCGGTCATGACCCGCACCACGGTGCCGGGGAACCCGTCGTCGGCGACCACGACGTTGCTACCGCCGCCGAGGACGAGGACGGGCTCGCCGGCGGCGTCGGCCGTGCGCACCGCCTCGACGAGGTCCGCCTCGGTCGTGCACTCGGCGAGCCGCGCGGCCGGTCCGCCGACCCGCAGCGTCGTGAGCGGCGCGAGTGCGACACCCGCGCGCAGCCCCGTCACGCCAGCCTGACCACGACGCGCACCATGCCGAGCACCTTGACCCCGCCGGAGGTGACTGTCAGATCGACGCGCACGGTGCCGTCGTCGAGCTTCTCGACCACCTTGCCGGCGACCTCGATCGTCGCGCCCTCGCCGTCGTCCGGGACGACGACGGGCTTGGTGAAGCGCACGCCGTACTCGACGACCGCCCCCGGGTCGCCCGCCCACGCGGTGACGCAGCGGATCGCCGACCCCATGGTGAACATGCCGTGCGCGATGACGTCGGGCAGGCCGACGGAGGTCGCGACGCGCTCGTTCCAGTGGATCGGGTTGAAGTCGCCGCTCGCCCCGGCGTACTTCACCAGGTCGACGCGGCGGACCGGGATGCGGACGGCGGGCAGCTCGGTGCCGACCTCGACGCCGGCGTACGCGGGCATCACCGGTCACCCTCGCCCGCGGTGCCCCTGGCCACGAGCGTCGAGTACGAGCTGCAGACGTGCTCGCCCGAGGTGGTGGTCACGTCGCCGCGGGTCGAGATGAGGTCGTTGCCCGCCGCGGACCTGATGTTCTCGACGGTCACGGTCACGGTCAGGACGTCCCCGGCACGGACCGGCCGGGAGCACGTGAAGCGCTGGTCACCGTGGACGACCCGGCTGTAGTCGAGGCCGAGCGCGGGGTCGTCGATGAGCCCGTCGAGTGCGGCGAACGCCACCACGTTGGCGAAGGTCGGGGGCGCGATCACGTCCGGGTGTCCGAGCGCCCGTGCCGCGTCCGCGTCGCGGTACGCGGGGTGGTCGTCGCCGAGGGCGGCGGCGAACTCCCTGATCTTCTCCCTGCCGACCTCGTAGGGAGGGGTCGGCGGGTAGCTGCGCCCGATGAACGAGGGGTCGAGTGGCATGTCGAGGACGGTACAAGGGACGCGGCGGCGGCGGGGTGCCGCCGGTCACGCCCCGTACGTCACCGGATCAGCGGGTCTCGCGGTGCGCGCGGTGGCAGCGGCAGTTGGCGCAGAACTTCTTCAGCTCGAGCCGGTCGGGGTCGTTCCTGCGGTTCTTCTTGGTGATGTAGTTGCGGTGCTTGCACTCGACGCAGGCAAGCGTGATCTTCGGCCGGACGTCGGCGCTCTTGGCAGCCACGGCAGGAATCCTTTTCGGTCGGAACAGCTGTTCTGTGCTCTTGATGTGGTGCTCTGTGCTCGCGCCCTTGGCGGGCATCCGTAGCGGAGGCCGGACTCGAACCGGCGACACAACGATTATGAGCCGTTTGCTCTACCGCCTGAGCTACTCCGCCAAGAGAGCCCCCTTACGGAATCGAACCGTAGACCTTCTCCTTACCATGGAGACGCTCTGCCGACTGAGCTAAGGGGGCCAGGCAAGGGACGAGCTTACACGGGCCACCGGCCCTCTCCGAAATCGGTTCTTCCCCCGCCGGTCAGCGGTCCGGGCGCACCACCATGGCCGATCCGCCGCCGCTGCGGGCGGTCTCCGCGGCCGCCTCGAACCTGCCCCGCGGCAGCAGGCGGATGCCGGTCGCCGTGCTGAGCGACCCGACCCTGGTGATCTGGTGGCCCATCGCCCCGAGCTCCGCCCCGGTCGCGGTGTCGGTGATCGCGGGCTCCGCGTCGGTGGCCGGTCCGTTGCGCGACGAGATGCGCGGCGCCGCGATCGCGTCGACCATCGCCAGGTCACGGTCGAGCGAGCCGGTGACGATGCCGAAGACCGACGTGATGATCGTCGCGCCGCCGGCCGCGCCCGCGGCGAGCACCGGGCGGTCACCGTCGACGACGATCGTCGGCGACATCGACGACCGCGGCCGCTTGCCGGGACCAGGCAGGTTCGGGTGGGGAACCCCCGCCGTCGGCGGCACGAAGTCGAAGTCGGTCAGCTCGTTGTTCAGCAGGAAGCCGTAGCCCGGCACCGTGAGGCCCGCGCCGCCGATGGACTCGATGGTCGACGTGAACGCCACGACGTTGCCCCACCGGTCGGCCGTGGTGAGGTGCGTGGTGCCGTGGTCGTCGCGCGCCACCTGCGACGTCGTGCCAGCCTCGCAGTCGTACGGCCCTTCGGGCTCGCCGAACGGGATCGGCCGCTCGTGCGCCCGGCCCGCGTCGAACAGCTCGCACGCCCGGTCGTCCGCGTAGGCCTGCGACAGCAGCTCGCGCTGCGGGACGTTCGCGACGTCGGCGACGTACCTGTTGCGGTCGGCGAACGCGGTCGCGGTCGACTCGGCCAGCCGGTGCTGGTACTGCGCGTCGCCGACGTCCGACAGCTCCTCGCCCGTGCGCTGCTCGTACGCCTCCTGCAGGTTGAGCGCCTCGCCGACCGCGATGCCGCCGGACGACGGTGCCGCCATGCCGTAGACGTCGAGCCCGGCGTAGCGGGCACGCGTCGGCGCCTGCACCGGAGCGGTGTACGCCCGCAGGTCGCCCCTGGTCATCTCGCCGGCGAAGACGGTCTCGCCCGGCGCGGTCTCGGGGTGGCGGACGGCGTCGACGACCGCGGCGCCGACCGGCCCGCGGTAGAGCGACTCGACACCCCGGGTGCGCAGCTGGTGGTACGTGCGCGCCATGTCCGGGTTGCGGAACCTGCTGCCGACCGCCGGCGCCTCCCCGTCGCGCAGGAACACGCGCGCGGTCTCGGGGAACCTGCGGAAGTCCTCGGCGTTTCCTGAGGCGTACGAGTGGAACGTCTCGTTGACGGTGAACCCCTTGCGCGCGATCCGCTCCGCCGGCTCCAGCAGCGACGAGAACGACTTGCTGCCCCAGCGGCGCGCGGCCCTGTCCCACGTCGCGGGCACGCCTGGCACGCCGGCCGACATGCCCGACCACCGGACGTCGTCGAACACGAGCGGGTCGCCGTTCTCGTCGGTGAACGTCTTCTCGTCGTACGTCGCCGGCGCCTTCTCGCGGCCGTTGATCGTGTAGACGTTGCCGGTGCGTGCCTCGTAGTAGACGAAGAACCCGCCGCCGCCGATGCCGGTGGAGAACGGCGAGGTGACGCCGAGGACGGCGCCGGTCGCGACGGCGGCGTCGACCGCGTTGCCGCCGCGGGCGAGCACGTCGATGCCGACCTGGCTCGCCTCGTCGTCGACGCTCGAGACCGCGCCGCCGGAGCCGACCATCTGCGGCACCTCGGGCAGCGGGCGCCCGTCGCCGCGTTCGACGGCGTTCGCGGGGCTCACCAGCCCGCACAACGAGAGGACGGCCACCAGGGCGAGGACGGCTCGGACGCGTCGCATGGCATCTCCTGCAAGGACGGCGATGTCCGCGAACCGTAGCCCCTGGACGGGCGGGCGCCAACCGCAGGGACGGAGCGCAGCCACCGGAGGCGGTGACCGAGGCTCAGGCCAGGTCGAGGGACCAGGTCTGGCCGACGAGCTCCTTGCCGAAGCTCACGTGGTGCTCCTCCTCGACGAGGGTGAAGCCCGCGCGCTCGTAGAGGTGTCGCGCGGCGACGAGCACGCTGTTGGTCCACAGCACCATGCGCCGGTAGCCCGCCTGTCGCGCGAAGTCGACGCACGCCTCGACGAGCCGGCCGCCGACGCCGTGGCCCCGTGCCGACGGGTCGACGAGGAGCAGCCGGAGCTTGGCCGTCTCGTCGTCGCTGCGTACGCAGAACACGCAGCCGGCCCTGCGACCGTCGACCTCGGCGATCCACAGCCGCTCCCGCACCGGGTCGTGGCTCTCGCCGAAGTCGGCGACGATGCGCGCGACGAGTGCCTCGTACGTCTGGTCCCAGTCGTACTCCTCGGTGTAGACCACGGCGTTGCGCTGCACCACCCAGCCGAGATCGCCCGGTTCGGCGTCGCGCAGCCGGACGCCCGCCGGCGCGCGCCCCTCCGGATCCATGAGCGCGCGGATCTCCTGCATCGCCGCCACGAGACGCCGCTGCTCGTCACGGGTCAGCGGGTCGAGCAGCTCGGCGATGTCGTGCTGCGCCCCCTCGTCGAGCAGGGCGCGCTGCTCCTTGCCACCGTGGGTCAGCTCGACGACCTGGCGGCGCCCGTCGTCGGATGACCGCTCGCGCGTCACCAGGTCGGCCTCGGCGAGGCGGCCGAGGATCCGGGTCAGGTAGCCGGGGTCGAGGTCGAGCCGCCTGCGCAGGTCGACGACGTCGAGCCGGTCCTGGCCGCCGAGCTCGTACAGCACCCGCCCCTCGGTGAGGCTGTAAGGAAGCTTGTTGACGCCTTCCTCGAGGACGCCGATGACGCCGGTGTAGAAGCGGTTGAACGCGCGCACCGAGGCGACCGTCGAGCCGGTGGGAGCCACCATCGGACCTCCTATTCTCTGACCGAGTCAAAGAATAGCGGATCCGTGACCGCGGCGCGGGGACACTAGGGTGAACGCCATGGCAGCGAGCCGGGCCGGACGCGACGAGTCGGTGCGATCCGTCGACCGGGCGCTGTCGATCCTGCAGGCCATCGCCCGCCACGGCGAGCTCGGCCTGACCGAGATCGCCGGCGAGCTCGCGATCCACAAGTCCACGGCGTTCCGGCTGCTCGGCACCCTGCACGCGCGCGGCATGGTCGAGCGCAACGCCGAGCGCGGTGCCTACCGACTGGCGTACGGCGTCGTCCAGCTCGCCGCCGCGGCGACCCGGGGCTACGACCTGTCGGTCGCGTCCCGACCGGTGTGTCAGCGGCTCGCCGACCTGCTGGGCGAGACCGTGAACATCGCGATCCACGACGATCTCGCGGTCATCAGCATCGACCAGGTCATCGGCTCGTCGGCCGTCACCACGGTGAACTGGGTGGGTCAGCGCACTCCCCTGCACGCGACGGCGGCCGGCAAGCTCTTCCTCGCACAGCTGCCCGGCGAACGGGTGGCACGCGTCGAGCTCGAACGCTTCACCGACCAGACGATCACCGACCCGGCCGCCCTGCGCACCAGGCTCGCCGAGATCCGCGAGCTCGGGTACGCGACCAGCGTGGAGGAGCACGAGGTCGGCCTCGTCGCGATCGCGGCGCCGATCCGTGGTCTCGACGGCGAGGTGGTCGCCGCGCTGGTCGCCTCGGGGCCGACCTTCCGCCTCACCCCCGACGCCGTCCCCACCGTCGCGGCGGACGTCGTCGCCGCCGCGGAGCAGATCTCCCAGCGCAACGGTGCCCCCAAACGCGGCTGACACCCGGTGCAGAGGTCGACCGGTGCAGTGGTCGACACGGGGATTGACACCCGGGCACGGGCGGGCGCACCGTGAGTTCCAGATAGCGCGTAAGTACCGCTGTGCGAGACACCGGAGCCCTGTATGAGTACGACGACCCCTGCGCCCCCCGGCAGGTCCCTCCGCCGCACCCGCCCGCCGCGGCGGGCGACCGGGCCGGACCTGGTGCCCGTGCTCGACGGCCGGTACTACACCGATCCGGGCTGGTGGGAGACCGACCGGCGGCTGGTCTTCGAGCGCTCCTGGCTGTGCGTGGCGCGGGCCGACGAGGTGCCCGCCGCGGGCGACTTCGTCCGGGTCGACGCCGGGGCCGAGAGTGTGCTCGTGGTCCGCGGCCGCGACGGGCAGGTCCACGCCTACCGCAACCTCTGCCGGCACCGCGGCGCCGTGCTGTGTCTGGAGCCGCGCGGCTCGTTCGGCAAGCGGATCAGGTGCGTCTACCATGCGTGGACGTACGGGCTCGACGGCCGACTCGTCGCGGCGCCGAACATCCACGACATGCCCGATCTGGTGAAGGACGACTTCGGCCTGCATCGCGTGCGCGTCGAGCAGTGGCTCGGGTACGTGTGGGTCAACCTCGACGCCGCCGCCGAGCCCCTGCGCGAGCAGGTGCGTCCTCAACTGCTCGCCAGGCTGGGCACGGAGGCCACGTTCGACAGGTACGGGATCGGCGACCTCGCCGTCGGGCACACGATCACGTACGACGTGGCCAGCAACTGGAAGTGCGTCATCGAGAACTTCATGGAGTGCTACCACTGCGCGTCGATCCATCCCGAGCTCACCGCCGCCCTGCCCCAGTTCCGCTCGGGCTACGGCACGGTCAGCGGCGGCGTCGGCGCCGGCGCGGCCTTCGCCCCCACGATCGGCGGCTTCTCGCGGTCAGGACGGGCGTCGCGGGCACCGCTGCCCGGACTGCTCCCCGAGGACGACCGGCTCTTCTACGGCGTCATCTGCCGGCCGAACGTGTTCGTGATCCTGGTCCCCGACCACGTCGCGTTCTTCCGCCTCGAACCCGTCGACGTCACCCACACCCGGGTCACCGTCGACTGGCTCTTCTCCCCCGACGCCATGGCGCGGCAGGACTTCGACCCGTCCGACGCGGTCGAGATCCTCGACATCACCAACCGCCAGGACTTCGACGCGTGCCAACGCTGTCAGCTGGGGATGCGGTCGTCGGCCTACGGGGGCGTGCTGGTGCCGGCCGAGCACGTCATCACGGAGTTCTACGACTGGTACCTGACCGCCGTGGGAGAGAGGGAGCGGTCATGAAGGTCGAGACCGGCGACGACGTCGCGACCGAGGTCACGCGGGCCGTCGACCTGGCGGTCGCCGCCCGGTCCGCCTGGGCACGCACCCCGATGCCCGAACGGCAGGCAATCGTCCACCGGTTCGGCGACCTCGTCGCCGCACACGCCGACGCGTTCACCGACACCATCGTCGCCGAGGTCGGCAAGCTGCGCGCCGACGCGGCCGGCGAGGTCGACTGGACCGTGCTCTCGGCGCACTGGTACGCCGACCGCCCGCCGCGTGACCGCCGCGTCGCGGGGGCCCTCGTCGCACACCGCCCGCTCGGTGTCGTCGCGACGATCACTCCCTGGAACGTCCCGCTGCACACGCCGGCCTGGAAGTGGCTGCCCGCCCTGCTCGCCGGCAACACCGTGGTCTGGAAGCCCTCGGAGCTCACGCCCCGCACGGCCGTGCTCGCGGTGGAGCTGCTCCGCGAAGCCGGCCTTCCCGAGGGTGCGCTCACGCTGGCGACCGGATCCGGAGCCGCGGGCAGTGCGCTCGTCGACGACGAGCGCATCGCCGCGGTCCACTTCACCGGCTCCACCGCCACCGGACACGCGATCGCCGCGCGGCTGGCGCCGCGCGGCGTCAGGTACGCGCTCGAGATGGGCGGCCTCAACCCCGCCGTCGTCTTCGCCGACGCCGACCTCGCGCTGGCAGCGGACTGCATCGTCGCCGCCGGCATCGCGCTCAACGGCCAGAAGTGCACCTGCACCCGGCGGGTGCTCGCGCACGCGTCGGTGGCGGACGACCTCTCCGGGGAGCTGGCGCGCCGCATCAGTGCGGTCGTGCCCGGCGACCCGTCCGACCCGCGCACCGAGCTGGCCCCGCTGGTCACGGCCGATGCGGCGCGGCGCGCTCGCCTGGCCGTCGCCGCCGCAGTCGACCGCGGCGCTCGACCGCTGGCCACCTCACCGGAACCGGACGGCCGTCACGACGCCTTCGTCCCCGCCACCCTGCTCGCCGACGTGGCCCCGGACGACCCCCTGCGCACGCGTGAGCTGTTCGCCCCCGTCCTCACGTTCGACACGTTCGCCGACACCGAGGGCGCGTGGCGGCAGGCCGACGCCTCGGACTACGGGCTCTCCGCCGCCGTGTTCAGCCACGACGACGAGGTGACCGCGAGCGCGCCCGCGCGGCTGCGGGCCGGCGTGGTCAACCTGAACCGGAGGAGCGACGCCGTCGACCTGGAGGCGCCGTTCGGGGGGATGAAGCAGTCCGGCAATGGGCACCCGGAGGGCGGAGAGTTCATCTACTCGTCCGTCACCGCGCTGCAGGCGGTCTACGGGCAGGTCGCCGACCCGCCTGGCTCCGCGGTGCCACGCGAAACGCATACCGCAGAGTGACGGCAGCCGGGGCGGTGGCACCCCATGATGGGCCACATGCCCCCGACGACCACAGCCGTTCGTGACCGCATCCATGCGCTGGACGCACTCCGCGGGTTCGCTCTCTGCGGGATCATCTTCGTCAACATCCCGCAGACGATGGAGATGCTGCCGTCGGTCGCCGTGGCTCCGGACGGCCTCCGGTTGTTCGTGCTCGGACGGTTCTACCCGATCTTCTTCCTGCTCTTCGGCATCAGCTTCGGCATCTTCCTCTCGCGTGCCGCGCTGCGGACGGACCAGCCGCGCATCCTGCTGCTGCGCCGGCTCTTCGCGCTGGCCGTCATCGGCATCTTCCACCACCTGCTGCAACCGGGCGAGGTGCTGCTGCCGTTCGCGGTCGTCGGCCTCGTCGTCCTGGTTCCGCTGAGCTTCGCCCCGACGAGGGTCAACCTCGTGGTCGGCATCGTGCTCACGGGGGTGGGCCTGTTCGCCGGCGTCGGCGGCTTCGGCATCCTGCCCGGACTGTTCGTCCTCGGGCACGCGCTGGCGGAGCTGTCGGTGCCCGAGACGCTCGCGCGCCGCACCAGGCAGCTCGCGGTGCTCGTGGTCATCTGCGCCCTCGTCTCCGTCGCCGTGTTCGCGGCGATCGAGTGGGGCGTCTCCGAACAGGTCGGCAGGCGCATCGGGCTGCTGTTCTCCCTGTCCATGTCCCTCGGGTACGCCTGCCTCTTCCTGCTCCTCCTGCGCACCCCCGTCGGGCCTGCCCTGTCGTCGATGCTGGCCCCGCTCGGCCGCATGGCGCTGACCAACTACCTCACCGCCACGGTCCTGTTCGTCGTCCTGGGCAACGCGATCGGGCTGCGCGGCACGGACGACTTCGCCACGGCGGGCCTGCTCGGCGCCGCCATCCTCGTGGTGCAGGCCGTCTGGAGCCCGCTGTGGATGCGCCACTTCAGGTACGGCCCGTTCGAGTGGGTCTGGCGATGCGTCACCTGGTGGCAGCTCGTCCCGATGCGCAGGTCGAGCACCCCCGAGGAACAGGCGCCGCCGGCGCCACGTTGACCCACACGTGCGCACACGACTCTCGGTACTCGACCTGCTCCCGCTCAGCACCACCGACACCACACGGTCCGCCGTGCAGGCCGGTGAGGCGGTGGCCGTGGCCGCCGACCGGCTCGGGTACGAGCGGTTGTGGATCGCGGAGCACCACAACATGCCGGCGGTCGCGGCCACGTCGCCGCCGGTGATGGTCGCCCACCTCGCCGCCCGCACCGACCGCATCCGGGTCGGGTCGGGCGGCGTCATGCTGCCGAACCACCCGCCGCTCGTGGTCGCCGAGCAGTTCGCCCTGCTCGAGGCCGTCCATCCCGGACGCATCGACCTGGGCATCGGCCGCGCACCGGGCACCGACCAGCGCACGGCCGCGGCGCTGCGCGGCGACGACCCGCAGGCCGTCGAGGCGTTCCCCCGGCACGTCGAGGAGATCCTCGGCCTGTTGGAGGGCGTCCTCGAGTCGCACGACGGCACGTTCCAGCTCCGCGCCACCCCCGCGCCGACGTCGGCACCGCCGGTGTGGTGGCTCGGCTCGAGTGGTTACAGCGCTCAGCTCGCGGGCCTCCTCGGCCTGCCGTTCGCGTTCGCGCACCACTTCAGCGCACGCAACACCGACGCGGCGTCGGCGCTCTACCACGACAGGTTCCGTCCGTCCGCCTACCTCGACGAGCCGGAGCTGATGATCTGCACGTCCGCCGTGGTCGCCGACACCGCGGACGAGGCGGAGCGGCTCGCCGTGCCCCACCTGCTGCGGATGGCGCAGATGCGCCTCGGCGGCCGGCTCGCGCCTGCACTCACCGTCGAGGAGGTCGACGAGCACGCGTGGACCGACGCCGAGCGCGAGCTCGTCACGGCCCTGCGCGCCGACACGATCGTCGACACCGGCGACGGCGCGGTGAAGGCGGTCGACGCCCTGGCCGAACGGACCGGCGCCCGCGAGGTCATGGTGCTCCCGATCGCGAGCGGCCTCCCGCACCGCCTCCGCACCCTGGAGCTCCTCGCCGGCGCCGCGGGCCTCTAGACCTACGGCGACGTCCAGGCGTAGCGGCGCTCGGGGCGGCCGGTGGTGCCGTAGCGGAGGCGGACGTCCGCGCGTCCCGACACGACGAAGTGCTCGAGGTAGCGCCGCGCGCTCACCCGGCTGAGCCCGACGGCCGTCGCGCACTCCGCGGCCGACATCGTGCCCGCGGCGCCGCGCAGCGCGTGCTCGACGAGCCGCGCGGTCTCGTGGCTCATGCCCTTGGGCATCGCGTTCCTGACCGGGGCGTGCGTGCCGAAGACACGGTCGACGGCCTCCTGGTCGGGTGCCGGCGTCTCGTCGAGCGCCCGCGCCGTCGCGCGGTATCTGACGAGCCGCTCCCGCAGGTCGTCGTACTCGAACGGCTTGAGCAGGTAGTCGACGACGCCGCCGCGCAACGCCCGACGCACGGCGTCGGCCTCGCGGGCGGCGGTGACGACGAGGACGTCGACGTCGGGGACGTCGTCCCTGAGCACGCCGACCACGTCGAGCCCGCTCATGTCCGGCAGGTAGACGTCGAGCAGGACGAGGTCGGGACGGAGCTCGCGCGCGCCGCGGACGGCGGCCTCGCCGGTGTGCGCCGTGCCGACGACGGTGAACCCATCGGTCGCCTCGACGAACCGGCTGTGGATGCGCGCGACCATGAAGTCGTCGTCGACGACGAGCACGCCGATCACGGCGGGCCGCCTGACCGCATCGGGAGGCGGGCGGTGAAGACGGCGCCGCCGTCGTTGTGCACGGTCACCTCACCACCGCGCCCGGCGCAGACGATCTGCGTGAGGGCAAGGCCGAGGCCACGACGGTGACCGCCGGCGGCCGCCTTCGTGGTGAACCCGTGCCGGAAGACGTCCGCCGCGAGCTCGGGGGCGACACCGGGACCGGAGTCCCGCACGACCGCGCGCACGTCGCGGTCCGCCACCCGTACGTCCACCTCGACCCGGCCGCCATGCGTGCCTGCGAGGGCGTCGAAGGCGTTGTCGACGAGGTTGCCCACCACCGTGACGAGATCGGCGGACAGCCGGTCGTCCACCCGCGGCAGGTGCGCGGTGTCGGCGAGCCGCAGCTCCACCCCACGCTCGGACACGAGGCTGGCCTTCGCGATGAGCAGGGCCGCGAGTGCGGGGTCGTGGACGCGCCCCGTCACCTCCCTGCTGAGCTCGGCCTGCGCGTCGCTCAGTGTCCTGACGTAGTGGACCACCTCGTCGAACTCACCGAGCTGGATGAGCCCCGAGATGGTGTGCAGCTGGTTGGCGAACTCGTGCGTCTGGGCGCGGAGGGTGTCGGTCGTGTTCCTCGTGGTGCCGAGCTCCTCCTGCAGCCGTACCAGCTCGGTACGGTCGCGGAACGTCGTGACCGACCCGATCTCGCGGCCGCGCGACCACACCGGACGCCGGTTGAGGGTGAGGACGCGCCCGCCCGCGACCACCGCCTGGTCGGTGCCCTGCGCGCGCCCGGTGAGGACGTCACGCAGGGCCGGGGCCAGGTCGACCTCGTCGACCGAACGGCCCACGCAGTCCGCGGGGAGGCCGAGCAGCCCGGTCGCGACATCGTTGGCCAGCGTGATGTGGCCCTGCGGGTCGAGACCGACGACGCCTTCCTTGATGCCGTGCAGCATCGCGTCGCGGTGCTCCGCGAGACCGGTGATCTCGTGCGGCTCGAGGCCGTGGGTCTGCCGCTTCACCCGCCTCGCAAGCAGCCACGACCCGAGACCGCCGAGCAGGCTCGCGATCCCCAGGTACGTCACGAGGTTCGGCGTCGCCGTCGCAAGCCGCTCCCAGACGCTCGGGTAGGCGGTGCCGACGGCGACGATGCCGACGAACCCGCCCTCGTCGTCGAGCACCGGCACGTGCGCGACGACCGACGCGCCGTCACCCAGGTCGACGACGCCGGTCCACGAACGCGCGCCCGCGGCGGAGCCGTCACCGACCGCGAGCCGTTCGCCGACCCGGTCGGGATCGGGTGAGGTGACGATCGTGCCGTCGGGCTCGGCGACGAGGACGAACGTCGCGCCGGAGACCGACCGCGCTCCCTCGGCGACGCCGGGCAGCGCACGCGACGCCGCAGCGCGGCCCGCCGGTGCCGTCGTGGCGTCGAGCCGCGCGAGCGCCTGCCGTACGGCCGGCTGCGAGGCGAGGTTCTCCGCGACGGCGACGGCGCGCCGGCTCTCCAGCCGGCGGAAGCTCTCGGCCGACTGCGCGAGCGACACGGCCGCGACGACGAAGAGGACGGTCAGCACGATGAGCAGCTGGAGTGCGAGGAAACGGCCGGCGAGTGTCCTCGGTCTCACGCCCACACCTCCACGTCGAGTCCTGGTGCGCTGCAGGCCACAGGCCGTGGACACAACGACCACAACGTTCATTACGGTCGCAAGCGTGCCTGCGTCACCTGGACGCAACAGGATCGCAACAGCCCGTTCTCCGGGACGGGATGATCCGTGAGGCTACCGAAGACCGAGAGGCACCATGAGAACGCGCCGACGTACCGGACCGCTCGCCGCCTGTCTGGCGACGACGCTGCTGCTCGCCGCGTGCGGGACCACCGCGCAGGACGGCGACGACGCGGGCGGTGACGACGGACCGGCCACCGGCATGCGGGTCATGGTCGGCAACTCACCGGGCAGCGGCTACGACGTGATGTCGCGCCAGGTAGCGAAGGCCATGGAGGACGTCGAGATCGCCAGGGGCACGGACGTCTTCAACCTGCCGGGAGCCGACGGCACGGTCGCGCTGCAGCGCCTCGTCAACGAGAAGGGCAACGACAAGCTCCTCATGTCGACCGGGCTCGCGGTCGTCGGCGCCGTCGCCACCAACAACTCGAAGGCGACGCTCGGCGACGTCACACCGGTCGCGCGCGTGCTCGAGGAACCGAACATCATCGCCGTGCCGAAGGACTCGCCGTACCAGACGCTCGACCAGCTCGTCGACGCATGGAAGGCACGCCCGGGCAAGGTGACGGCGGGCGGCGGAGCAGTCGGCGGTCCCGACTACCTGCAGGTCATGCTGCTCGCCGAGGCCGTCGGCATCGACCCCAAGGACGTCAACTTCGTCCAGTACGACGGCGGCGGCGACCTGCTGCCCGCGCTCCTCGGCGGCAAGCTCGGCTTCGCCGCGTCCGGCTACAACGAGTGGGCGGAGCAGATCAAGTCCGGCGAGCTGCGAGTGCTCGCTGTCTCCAGCGCGAAGCGGCTCGACGTCCTCGACGCTCCGACGCTCAAGGAGGAGGGCGTCGACCTCGTGTTCTCCAACTGGCGCGGCTTCGTCGCGCCGCCCGGGCTCAGCGCGGACGAGCGGAAGCGGCTGACCACGATGTTCACCGACCTCCACGAGTCGGCGGAGTGGCAGCGGACGCTGCGCAAGAACGGCCAGTACGACGCGTTCCTCGCGGGCGAGGAGTTCGGCACGTTCATGGAGAAGCAGGACAGCCGCGTGTCCGGCGTGCTGGAGAAGGCCGGGATCGAGTGATCCTCCGGTGGCTTCGGGGCCGGTCGGAGCTCGGTGTCGCCGTCCTCCTCCTCGGCTTCGGCGTCCTCGTGCTGTGGGACGCAGCGCACATCTCGACGAACTTCACCCAACGCGGTCCCATCGGTCCGACCGTCGTGCCGATCCTGATCGGCGTGCTACTGCTCGCCTGCGCGGCACTGCTCGTGTACGACGTGGTGCGCGGCGGGCACGGCACGTCCGAGACCGGTGAGGACGTCGACACCGGCGCCAGGAGCGACTGGCGCACCATCCTCATCCTGGTGGCGACGATCCTCGTGACGATCGCGCTCGTCGAGCGCGCCGGCTGGGTCATCGCGGGAGGCCTGCTCTTCTGGGGCTCGTCGTACGCACTCGGCAGCCGGCACTTCGTCCGCGACCCGCTCGTCGCCGCTGTCCTGGCGGTGCTCAGCTTCTACCTCTTCGACGTCGGGCTCGGCATCGACCTCCCGGCCGGCATCCTGCAGGGGATCCTGTGACCGAGGCACTGCACGGCCTGCTCGAGGGCTTCACCGTCGCGGCGACGCCGCTCAACCTCCTCTTCGCGCTCGCCGGCGTGCTCATGGGCACCGCGGTCGGCGCGCTCCCCGGCGTCGGGACGTCGATGAGCGTCGCCCTGCTGCTGCCCGTCACGTACGCACTCGAGCCGACGAGCGCGTTCATCATGTTCGCGGGCATCTACTACGGCGGCGCGTACGGCGGCTCCACGACGTCGATCCTGCTGAACACCCCCGGCGAGAGCTCGACGGTCGTCACGGCGATCGAGGGTCACCTGATGGCCAAGGCGGGACGCGCGCCGCAGGCTCTCGCCACGGCCGCGATCGGCTCGTTCATCGCCGGCACCATAGGCACCGCCCTGATGTCGTTCCTCGCCGCGCCCATCGCGAGCCTCGCCGTGAACCTCGGCGCACCCGAGTACTTCGCGATCATGCTGCTCGCATTCGTCTGCGTCACCGCCGTTCTCGGCAGCTCCCGCGTCCGCGGGTTCGCCTCCCTCGGCCTCGGCCTGATGATCGGCCTCGTCGGCCTCGACCCGCAGTCTGGCCAACAGCGCCTCACGTTCGGCGTGCCGCAGCTCGTCGACGGCATCGACATCGTCCTCGTCGCGGTCGGCGTCTTCGCCGTCGGCGAGGCCCTGTGGGTCGCCGCGCGGCTGCGCCACACGCCGGTGGAGACGGTGAAGGTCGGCCGCCCCTGGATGAGCCGCGACGACTGGCGCCGCTCGTGGAGACCCTGGCTGCGCGGCACCGCACTCGGCTACCCGTTCGGCGCCGTGCCCGCGGGCGGCGCGGAGATCCCGACGTTCCTCTCCTACCTCACCGAGAAGCGGCTGTCGAAGCGGCCGGAGGAGTTCGGCCACGGCGCCATCGAGGGAGTCGCGGGACCCGAGGCCGCGAACAACGCCTCGGCCGCGGGCTCCCTGACCTCGATGCTGACGCTCGGCCTCCCCACGAGCGCGACCACCGCCGTCATGCTCGCGGCGTTCACCGCGTACGGGATCCAGCCGGGACCCCAGCTGCTCGCGACCGAGGGCGACCTCGTGTGGGCGCTGATCGCCAGCCTGTTCATCGGCAACGCACTGCTCCTCGTGGTCAACCTGCCGCTCGCACCGATATGGGCGAAGCTGCTGCAGATCCCCCGCCCCTATCTGTACGCCGGCATCCTGTTCTTCGCCGTCCTCGGCGCCTACTCCCTCAACGCCCAGCCCGTCGACCTCGTGGTGCTGCTGGTGCTAGGCGTGCTCGGCTTCGCCATGCGCCGATACGGACTCCCCGTACTCCCCCTAGTCGTCGGCGTCGTCCTGGGCCCGCGCGCGGAGCTCCAGCTACGGCGCGCGTTCCAGCTCAGCGACGGCGCCGTGAGCGGCCTCGTCCCAAGCATGCTGACCGTCGTCGTGTACGCGACCATCGCAGTCGTCCTGCTCTGGCCGATCACGGGACGTCTCCTCGTGCGCCGCCTGCGCGGTCAGGCATCGCCGTAATCGTGGGGTTGTTGGGTGTAGTGCCGTCCGACCGGTGAGGTCCAGGTGACGGACCCGTCGGGGTGGGCGCGGAGTGTCCACCCGGTGTTCTCGTCCTTGAGCCGGTGGTGAGTCGGCGGCGGGAGTTGCACCCGCCGCCGCTCGTAGAACCGTGCGTGACACTCTCGCGTCACACGGCTCCCGTCGTCGAGCCGCTGGGGAGTGCACCGTGTTGCCAGTGGG